>CAIUVX010000179.1 GCA_903902705.1 uncultured Methylococcales bacterium | reverse complement strand
TGATTTTAATGCTGATCGTAGAAGTATGGCAGAACAAACCTCGACAGAAAGAGCTAATTTTGTCAGTGATATGTCTAAAGCTACGTCAAATTTGATCTCTGATTTTAATGCTGATCGTAGAAGTATGGCAGAACAAACCTCCAAACAAAGAGCCGATTTCATTACTAATCTAAGTAATGGTGTTTCAGCTTTTATCAATGATATTGCGACAGATCGTGCGGACGCTCACGCCGTGTTTTTCGGCACCGTATCTAAAAAAAAAACAGTATAGCCCTTCGCCTGATTGACGATACTCCAGCAAAAAGTCATGTAGACTCTTCGAGTCAACATGAATCGCAAGATAGTGGACACGCCGAGCTAGCAGAGACTGTACAGACTCAACATGAATCACAAGATAGTGGGCAAGTCGATCTAACAGAGGTTGTAGAAGCAACACCAATAGTGCAGGAAGTCTCCTTAACAAGTGAGACTAAAAAGCCTAAAAAACAAAAAAGAAATATAGAGAGTTAGTGGTACTCAACGAATGCAGAGTAAAGACGATAAGGGCAACCCCCTTAGCGGTTTACGATGAGTCGTTCAGAGGAACATAAGCACCGAAGCTAAAGTTTTCAAGTTTTTTAAAACTCAACGGACGTACAAGCCTAGGCGTGTACTTCGTATGCAATATGGAAACTTAATGTTTAAGTGCTTATAGGTACTTTTATATGGAATTCATAACTCAAACAATAAGTAATGATTGTTGATTAAATGGTCGTTTTATAGACCTTTAGTGCTAGGTGTTATCCATGACACTGAAGGTCCTTAAGCCTTACTTTATAGAGTTACAACAGGGATGTCTTAATTAGCTGTATGACAATGGAGTGTATATTTTACAGCCTATGAAGCTGTTCAAAAACAATCCTAATAATTTTTTATCTCTTGTCATTGGCAAGGATACCCTTTGGTACAGGAATATTTTCATGACTAAGCAAAATACTGCTCCACAATACTCATCAGAAGATGATCTTATCGTTCCAGAAGCTAGCGATCATTTTGTCCAGACCTCTTATGTGAAAGACATTGTGGAACGTGCGTTGGTTTATCTAAATGCAGGCTATCCAGTACATTTTGCTGGGCCATCAGGCACAGGAAAAACAACCTTAGCCTTTCATCTTGCCGCTCAATGGGGTCGTCCAGTCACCTTATTGCAAGGTAATGAGGAATTTGTTAGCTCCGATTTGACAGGGAAAGACATCGGCTATCGCAAAAGTAGTGTCGTTGATAATTACATTCATTCGGTACTTAAAACTGAAGAACAAATGAGTCGTATGTGGGTGGATAATCGCTTAACGACGGCGTGTCGTAATGGCGATATGTTGATCTATGACGAGTTCAATCGCTCAAAAGCAGAAACCAACAACGTGCTGTTATCCGTATTGGCTGAAGGTATTTTGAACTTACCTGGTTTGCGTGGGTCAGGGGAAGGCTTCATGGACGTACATCCGAATTTTCGTGCTATTTTTACCTCTAATCCAGAGGAATATGCAGGTACACACAAGACTCAAGATGCACTGATGGATCGTATGATTACCATCAATGTCGGTCAGGTTGATCGCGATACTGAGCTACAAATACTTCATGCACGTTCCGAATTAGAATTTAAAGAGTCAGGTTATATCGTTGACATCGTCAGAGAGTTGCGTGGTAATGAAAATCAAACTAAGCATGGCTTACGCGCTGGTATTGCTATCGCCCGCATTATCCATTTGCAAGGCATAAAACCGCGTTTTGGCGATAAGTTATTTCATTCCATTTGTTATGATGTGTTAGGTATGGAAACAGCCAAAATACAACGTGCGGGTCATTCGGTATTTCATGAAATGGTCGATGGCATTATTCGTAGAATCTGTCCGCCCGTCGGCTCAGAAGCGATCAAAGTATCGACTAAAATGAAAGTAGTGGAGTAACCGTTATGGCAGTCAGCACACGCCCCCCTCGGACACTTTCCGACATAAAAACCCATTCAGGACGAGTAAGCAGTGAGCATCAAGTGTACCGCGATTACTTTCAGGTTGGTGCGCTGGAACTGGAACGTCTGCGGCGTAGCAAAGAACGTGAAGCCGCTTCATCACGCATTGCTACTATTGATAGCCGTATAGCGGAGATCGATATGGAAAAAGAATCACTGCTTGCAGGGGCTGCTGCTGTTTCTGCTGCCACTGATAGCAATGGCAATAAAATAGAATCGACTGAGAAGAAAAAATCTTCTGGTTTGCGTATTAAATATTGAGGTTGTCATCATGAACATTATTCGTACCCTCGCGTACATTCGTACGCCTCGTATGCTTAAAGGTTTTCGTGCTTGTGTCAATACGACAGGGAAATCACAAATTATTGCCGATTATGGACGGGTTGGTTTGGAAGAATCTCTGCGCCTGAATCGCGTACAAAATGCCGAAAGTAAACGCATTTTACAAAAAGGTGTCTTATGAGTGCCGTTAAGAGCAGCAGTTATCGTGCTAAGGTACTTTATGCCCTTTGTGCTGCGGATGACACTAAACCAAACTACAACTTACGCGGACTTGAATCTGCGGCTGTGTATGCCATTGATCAAGATGGCTTAAGAGCGGTTGTTAGCGACACACTGAGTACCCGTTTACGCCCAGAAAGACGCAATATCACGGCACATCAGGCGGTGTTACACGCGCTGACCGAAGAAAGAACCGTTTTGCCAATGCGTTTTGGCATTATCGCCCGCAATGCAGAGGCGATACAAAAGTTATTAGCTGCCAACCAGAGAGAGATTAAAGAACATTTTGAACGTCTTAATGGACGGGTAGAAATGGGACTGCGCGTTGCTTGGGATGTGTCGAATATCTATGAATATTTTGTTGCCCTGCACCCTGTGTTAAGTGAAACACGCGATGAAATCTGGGTTAAAAATGCCAACAATAAAAATCTTCGCGATGAAAAAATTCGTTTAGGTAATATATATGAAGCACTGCGTACTGCGGATAGAAAGGAATCTGCCGAAAAAGTAAAAGAAGTGTTATTTGATTACTGCGAAGATATTATTGAAAATCCCGTTAAAAAAGAAAAAGACGTGATGAATCTGGCGTGCTTAGTGGAAAGAGAGCGGCTAGATGAATTTGCTAGAGGTGTTTTTGAAGCATCAAAGTTATTTAGTAACGTTTATTTGTTCGATTATACTGGACCATGGGCACCTCATAATTTTGTCACCTTAGATTTACACGCTCCAACATCAAAGAAGAAAGTAGCAACTGATGCGACTGACTCAGATGACTCAGATGACTCAGATGACTCAGATGACGAAAGCGTTCAACCCGATTGAGGTTAAGCTATGTTGTTGGTCGATGACATCCTGTTTTCCCCCATCAAAGGTATCAATTGGATTTTTAAAAAAGTTCACGAACTAGCGCAAGAAGAGTTGGTGGGAGAGGCTGATCGTCTTCGTGAGAGTTTGACAGAGCTTTATATGCAGCTCGAAGCAGGGCAAATTACCGAAGAAGAATTCGAGCAACAAGAAACGCTATTGCTAGATAGATTGGACGCATTGGATGAAGACGATAATATGATCGGGGATGCGGAAGACGAAGATGAAGATGAAGATGATGAAGAGGAGGACGAAGACGAAGAGGACGAATCAGAATGAAGTCAGCCCTTTATCCTGAATTTCTACAAGCATCACCATTGAAATTGGTCTTCTTTGGCGGCAAAGGTGGGGTAGGAAAAAGCACTTGTGCTAGTGCGACCGCGTTAAAACTGGCACAGCAGCAACCACAACATCAGTTTTTGCTTGTCTCTACCGATCCAGCACATTCTCTACGCGGTATTCTCTCCGATTTAGTATTGCCTAGCAATTTGCAAGTACGCGAATTAGATGCCTCAGCATCCCTGCATACGTTTAAAACTCAGCATGATGCTATTCTCAAAGAAATCGCTGAACGTGGAACGTTTCTCGATCAAAAAGACATTCAAGATTTAATGGATGCGTCGCTGCCTGGTATGGACGAGTTAGCAGCGTATCTTGAAATTGCCGAATGGATTCAACAAGATAATTACACGCGCATTATCGTAGACACTGCCCCGACTGGGCATACCTTGCGTCTGTTGGAAATGCCTGCGCTGATTCGCCGTTGGTTGATTGCTTTAGATACCTTACTTGCCAAACACCGCTATATGCGACAACATTTTGGCGGCAATCATCAATTGGATCATCTGGATAATTTTCTGCTGAGCATGAATGATTCGCTAGAAGCCATGCACAGTCTGATGATAGATAAAGAACGCTGTTGTTTTGCTTTAGTGATGTTAGCCGAGACTATGAGTGTGGAAGAAAGCATTGATCTCGCTAAGGCATTGGCTTTGCAGCAGGTTTCACTATCAGAGTTGGTCGTCAATCGCTTGTATCCTGAAAATAACTGTACAAGCTGTTGTGCAGAGCGTAGTAGGCAACTGTCTGCACTTGAAAACGCTATCAAGCAATTACCTAAGCCCGTGTTTTGGACATTACCCTTGCTTGCTGTAGAACCTCGAGGGGAATTAATTGGTACACTATGGTCTAATGTGCATCTTCTGGATAAAAATACAGCCATAATGACTAGCAATATCCAGCCATTGCCCTTACATATAGAAGATCCTGTTCCACCTCCTAACAGAGGGTTACGATTATTGATTTTTTCAGGTAAAGGCGGTGTGGGTAAAACAACCTTGGCGTGCGCTACCGCCTTGCGCTTACATAATGATCATCCAGAATTGCGTATTTTATTGTTTTCAACAGACCCTGCGCACTCGCTGAGTGATTGTCTTGGTGTGACCATACAACCACATCCTACCACGGTGTTGTCTACAGTCGATGCCCAAGAAATCAATGCCGAAGCAGATTTTGAAAAAATCAGGCTTAATTACCGTGAAGAACTAGAACATTTTTTGCAAGAGGTGTTGCCACATCTGGATATTACCTTTGATCGTGAAGTAATGGAGCATTTACTCGATTTAGCTCCTCCAGGATTAGATGAAATTATGGCATTGACGACTATCATGAATCATCTCGATAGTGATCGCTATGATATGATAATCGTAGATGCTGCCCCTAGTGGTCATTTGCTACGGTTATTGGAATTGCCAGAATTGATTCGAGATTGGCTAAAACAGTTCTTTTCCTTATTACTAAAATATCGTCAGATTATGCGCTTACCGCAGTTATCAAAACGATTGGTACAGCTCTCACAAGATTTAAAAAAGTTGCGTGTTCTCTTGCAGAACAATGAACAAACGGGCTTGTATGCGGTTGCTATTCCAACGCAATTGGCGATAGAAAAAACCATTGAAATGACCGATGCCTTGCAGGGACTGGGTATTTCAGTAAAAGCATTGTTTATTAATCAGATGACACCTAGCAGTGATTGCGAATTGTGCGAAGCAATTGCCAGTAGGGAAGCATTACAAGTTAAACGCGCACACACTATTTTCCCTAATTTGCCACAAGCACATATTTTTCGTCAAACAGATCCTTCTGGCTTGAACGAATTAATGACACTGGGTTCGGCGATGTTTTCATAAGGTATGAGTTAAGCAGTATGTCAATAAATAAGCAGCATCAAGATGAAAACCAACAAGTCTCGCTCTGTGAGGCATTGGATCGTATTTTAAATAAAGGCGCGGTTGTGGTTGCCGATATTACTATTTCTGTCGCTAATATTGATTTAATTTACTTAAGTTTACAGGCGTTAGTCGCTTCTGTGGAAACAGGAAAATTGTTGCGTGGCAGAGAATAACACATGACATCCTCACAACTTCCGAAGTTTAACTTGCCTCCGCTAACCACACCACAGCGAGTGGGTGAAAACAAACAGCGGAAATTAGAAATCGATGGTGATCGTGTTCGTAATGGCTTGGCGCAACTGGTGTTAACTCTGGTCAAGCTATTACACGAACTACTGGAGCGGCAGGCAATCAGGCGTATGGATTCTGGGTCACTGAGTGATGAAGAAATCGAGCGTTTAGGTTTGACGCTCATGCAGCAAGCCGAGGAACTAGATCGTTTACGCGAGGTTTTTGATCTCAAAGACGATGATTTGAATTTGAATTTAGGCCCATTAGGGCGACTACTATAAAGGACGTGTACAATGAACGACAACACGCAATCATACGATAATGATGACGCAGAAACTAACGCTACTACAGAGGTAGATGACACGGTAACAAACACCGTGAGTGAATCTCCAGTAGAAAAAGTCGTCACCTCCAGTGCGATTATCGATATGAATTCGGCAAAACGTAGTTTATTACTGCGTATGAGCAATACTCGGTTTGAACAAGGTGAACTACGGCAAGCAGTTGATGGCTATCTCAATGTTATTGAGCAATATCCTAACAGCGAAGAAAGTAATGCCGCGCAAGCTCAATTATTAATTATTGCTCAACGCTACGAACAAGAAGGTACGTTACGGCTATCGTTAGATGTATTTGAGCGGCTTGAGCAAATGCTAGCGACCGAATAAGCTTTAAAATACCTTAGGTCTAGGAAATTGTGGATTTAAGACCTTTAGGTCAACTATGTAAGGATTTACGCTATGAGCGATAACAAAAGATTAACCCATTCAACCAATTCGACCACCGTTGCAGATTTGTTGGAGCGATTACTGGACAAAGGTATCGTTATTAGTGGTGACATTCGCATTCGGCTAGTTGAAGTCGAATTGCTTACACTGGAAATTCGCCTGCTTATCTGCTCGGTCGATAAAGCCTTAGAAATGGGGCTAGACTGGTGGAGTGGCAATCCAGCCTTTGATTCCAGAGCTAGAGGTGCGGCAGCATTACCTTCTCCAGAGCTAGAAGAGCGTCTACAGCGTTTGGAAGCTCGTTTGGAAGCATTGCCTGCTGTTGTTAGTGAAGAAACAAACACATAAGGTTACTATTTCATGCGTGCATTGATTTATTTCCCTATTATTCATAGTGCTAAGGACTTAGGCTCACTAGGCAATGCTGTAAATGAATCCAAAACAGATGCACAGGCTCAACAATACGCGCTTGCTGTTGAGCATTTCTGGACGTTGATTGGAACAACGATTGATAGTTTAGAACTCAAGTATACAGGTTTGAAACTTTATCAGGATGGCTTGCCTGTTTGCGGAAAAGAAAAAGAAATAGTGCATGATGTCGCCACATCGGGTAGTGAAAACTACCGATTGCTGGAAATCTTGCAGGACAAAGGTGCGACACTCATGGGAACGGAATCAGCTGAATTATTGCTACAAGAACACGCTTTAATGACGCAATTACTTCAGTCTGGAGAGCGAAGCGAGTCTGCTTTAGCAACCGCGCAAACATTATTGAATCAGCGTGATGATTATATTGCGCAGCGCATTAATGAATCATTACAAGACGATGAAATGGCTATACTTTTTCTTGGTTTGATGCACAATATTGAAGCAAAGTTACCCAAAGATATTGTACTGATTCAACCGTTGGGCAAGCCTAAATAACGGACGGATACACAAATACTTAATTATTCATTTAATTGCCGACTATCGGTAATATTCTAAACAAAGAGGGTATGCGACCATGACAAAACAACTAAAAAATGATGCTCAAGTCGAACAAAAGACCTGTCGTTTTTGTCGTGGTAGTGGTAAAGACCCTTTTGGTGTGATGTCTTGGATTTCGAGCTGCTGTGTTTGTGGTGGTAAAGGCAGTGTTTTTGTACAATTGCCGAATAAAGAGTGCGCCCATTGTTGCGGGACAGGGGCAATTAAAACCCTGACTTGCACTTGTTGCTCAGGAAAGGGTTTCGTGCCGTTGAATAAAGGAAGCAACCGTAGATGTCCTGATTGCAATGGATCAGGAGACGATAAAGCAAACCCGTATTTAGCCTGTTTACGGTGTCGAGGACGAGGCTTCATAGGCGGTTAGTGGGTCTTTAAAACATAATCAATATAAATTTAGTCAATGAAAAATGTTGGTCACAACTATGTGCTAATAATCGATGACAATAGAGACATTTGCGAGTTACTCGCTTATCTATTATCACAGGCTGGCTATGAAACTCAGCAAGGTTACGATGGTGATAGCGCGTTAAAATTATTAGCGCAGCGTGAACCTGATGTACTGCTACTTGATATCATTATTCCTGAACCCAATGGTATGGCGGTTTTAGCCTATGCCCATAATCTTTATCCGCAACTCCCCGTTATTATTATTACAGGTAATGCAGGCATTCTCAGCGCGGTGTGTGCTATCAAAGCAGGCGCGTGGGATTATATTCCTAAACCTTTTGATAATAATCGCGTCTTAGAATTAGTAGACCGCGCTATACAAACCAGTTGGAGTAAGCATAATTATAGTTGCAAAGCCAACCGTGATACTAAAAATCGTATGGCTAGCATGATGGGTAATAGCCCTGAAATTCAAGTGGTCGCTAAAGATATTATTCGCGTGGCACATACCGACTTTTCAGTTATTATTCAAGGCGAAACAGGAACAGGTAAAGAACTAATAGCCAAAAATATCCATTTAGCCAGCCGCCGTTCCGCGAGTGTTTTTATTCCTGTCGATTGCGGTGCTATTGCGGATTCTTTAATCGAAAATGAATTATTTGGTCATGAAAAAGGTTCATATACAGGTGCTGATTCAATACGCATGGGTAAATTTGAAGCGGCGGAAGGCGGGACATTATTTTTAGATGAAATCGCAAATATGTCTTTATCCGCGCAAGCTAAATTATTGCGTGTTTTGCAAGAGCGCGTTGTTTATCGCATCGGGGGTACTAAAGCCATAGCGATTAATGTACGGATAGTAGCAGCCAGTAATGAAAGTTTGCTAGATTCAGTAGTGAAAGGCAAATTTCGCGAAGATTTATATTACCGTCTTAATGAATATGTTATTAGTATTCCCCCCTTACGCGCTCGTCTCGATGATATTCTCTTTTTAGCGAATCGCTTTATAGCAGAAACCTGTATTGAATTACACAAAGAGCCAATGGACTTTACGATAGCCGCGAAAGCAATGTTATTACGCTATTCTTGGCCGGGTAATGTACGCGAATTACGCTCGGTTATTCGCCGTGCGGCTTTAATTGCAGAACAACAAATTGATATTAATGATTTAAGCTTAGTTTTTAAAGAAGATGAAACACCGCCATCACCACCGCCTGTGACAAAATCTTATACAGATTATATGCAGAATTTTTGTTATGAAGGTAAATCATTAAAAGCGATTACTCAATTTAATGTTGATGAACTGGAGCGTATCATTATTCAAGAAACGTTAGTAAAAACGGGCAATAACAAAGCAGAAGCTGCACGATTGTTGAATATAGATTATAAAACGCTGTATACCAAACTTAAAAAAATCAATAAAACAGGATAAATAATTGTGAACACTAAAAAAGGTAATCCGTTAGGTAATGTCGAGGGTATGTTGCGTGGTTTGGGCGATTTAGTCGAAAAGCTGGGCGAATTGGCAGAAAAAGGCGAACAAATGAAACGCAGTGGCGTGTTCGATATTAATACAGAAGATGGTAAAAAAGCCAAAGCTGTCTATGGTTTTTCCATGAAAATGGGCTTAAATGGCGATCAAGAACCCCATATAGAACCGTTCGGTAATGTCCATCGTGATGAAAAAACAGGGGAAACAACGGTACAGGAAGTCTCTGAGCCATTAATTGATGTCATTGAAGAAAGCGATCATGTGTTAGTGCTGGCAGAAATGCCAGGGGTTGGCGATGAGGATATCAAATTAGATTTAAACGGTGATATTTTGGTGCTGCACGCTGAAAAAGGCAGCAAGAAATATCATAAAGAAATTCTATTGCCACGTTCTTTTGAGCCTGACGCAATGGAACGCTGCTGTCGTAATGGCATTTTAGAAGTTAAACTCAAAGTCTGAGGCGATTATGTCTGAAGAACTCAAGCTCAAAGTTGTCGAAGCCTTACCTAAAGACACAGGACGTGGTTACGCACGTTTAGACCCTGCCGATATGACTAAGTTAAACTTAGCCGTCGGTGATGTCGTGCAGTTAAGCAGCAAAAAGGGAAAAAGTATCGCTAAATTGATGCCCACTTATCCCGATATGCGCGGTAAAGGTATTGTACAGTTGGATGGTTTAACGCGGCGCAATGCGGCACTTAGCCTCGATGAAAAAGTAATTATAGAAGCGGTTGCCTGTAAACACGCCACCCGCATTGTACTACTGCCGACTACCATTACCCCTAGTCAGCGCGATATGAACTATATCGGTAGCTTACTGGATGGCTTGCCCGTGCAGAAAGGCGATTTGCTACGCGCCCATCTATTTGGTAGCCGCTCGGCTGATTTTAAAGTCGAAAGCACTACGCCTGAGGGTGCGGTACTGATTAATCCGACTACTACTTTGGTTGTCGGAAAATCCAGCGAAGGCAAGAATTCGGGCGCGAGTACACCACGTTTGTCTTATGAAGATGTTGGCGGTCTTAAAGGTCAAGTACGGCGCATTCGAGAAATGATTGAACTGCCGTTACGTTATCCAGAAGTCTTTGAACGCTTAGGTATCGATGCACCTAAGGGTGTATTACTCAGTGGTCCTCCTGGTTGTGGTAAAACCCTGATTGCTCGCATTATTGCTCAAGAAACCGATGCAAACTTCTTCACTATCAGTGGTCCTGAGATCGTGCATAAGTTTTACGGTGAAAGTGAAGCCCATTTACGCAAGATTTTTGAAGAAGCGGAACGCAAAGGCCCCAGTATCATTTTTCTCGATGAAATTGATTCTATTGCACCACGCCGTGACAAAGTCGTAGGCGATGTAGAAAAACGTATTGTCGCGCAATTACTGGCGTTAATGGACGGTTTGAAGAGTCGAGGCAAAGTGATTGTAATCGCCGCAACCAATCTACCTAATGCAATCGATCCTGCGTTACGCCGTCCTGGACGTTTTGACCGTGAAATAAATATTCCGATTCCAGACCGCGAAGGTCGCCGTGAAATTATCGACATTCACAGTACAGGAATGCCACTGAATGACGATGTCGATTTGAACATTGTCGCGGATGTCACCCACGGTTTTGTCGGTGCCGATTTGGAAGCCTTATGCCGCGAAGCTGCAATGAGCGCGTTGCGGCGGCTATTGCCTGAAATTGATTTTAGCGCAGCTGAATTGCCTTATGATCGTCTAGCCGCATTAACAGTCACGATGGATGATTTTCGTGCCGCTTTATGCGAAGTCTCACCGTCGGCAATTCGGGAAATGTTTGTTGATATTCCCGATGTACGCTGGGCAGATGTGGGCGGTTTGGATGATATACGCCGCCGATTAATCGAATCCGTTGAATGGCCTATTAAATACCCAGAACTGTATCAGCAAGCAGGTGTTAAACCGCCTAAAGGACTGTTATTAGCAGGTCCTCCAGGAGTGGGTAAAACCCTGATTGCCAAAGCCATTGCCAATGAGAGTGGCGTGAATGTCATTTCCGTCAAAGGGCCAGCGTTGATGTCGCGCTATGTAGGCGATTCTGAACAAGGTGTGCGTGAATTATTCCACAAAGCCCGTCAGGCTTCACCGTGTATTATTTTTCTCGATGAAGTGGATTCTGTCGTGCCTGCGCGTGGCGAAGGCTCAACTGATTCGCACGTTGCCGAACGGGTGTTAAGTCAATTCTTGTCCGAAATGGACGGCTTGGAAGAACTAAAAGGCGTTTTCGTGATCGGTGCAACTAACCGTGTTGATTTAATTGATCCTGCCATGCTGCGTCCTGGGCGTTTTGATGAAATTATCGAATTGGGTCTACCAGACGAAGAAGCGCGGCAACAAATCATGGCAGTGCATCTACGCAACAAACCGTTAGGTGACAATATCAGTGCCGAAGCCTTGGCTGCACGTTGTACTGATGCCAGTGGCGCAGAATTGGCAGCGGTGTGTAATCGTGCCGCCTTAGCCGCCCTCCGCCGAGCCGTTCAGCAAAGCAAAGGCGATAATGCACCAGAATCTCTAACGGTACGCATAGAACAGGATGATTTTGACGAAGTGATTGCCGAAATGTTTGGTGATGAGGCTTAATCGTGAGTGCTGAGCCACAAACCGTACTGGCTATTTACCTGTACGGCTTTACCTTGCCTGAGTTGATTCCGCCCACGGTGTTAGGTATAGATAATACGCATTCCATCAGCGTACATTGCTGTGCAAATTTGAATGCCATTATTAGCACTACCGCCTTAGCCGATTTTACGGGCGATCTGGGCGAAACCAATTTGCAAAATGTTGCTTGGCTAACGCCCCGCGCCTATCGACACGCGCAGGTTATTGATCAATGTATGGAGCAAGGTGCGGTATATCCGTTATCGTTTGGTACACTATTTTCCAATATTGACGCGCTAGAACAAGAAATGCACCGCCGTGCAGCAGATGTTCTGGCGGTGTTAAAGCACATCACAGGTTGCCAAGAATGGGCATTGGAAGCGACATTGGATCGCAAACAGGCAGTTGATACGTTACTGGCTGATGGACTGTCTTCGGGGCGATTTAGTTTGCCTGACAGTGTCGGTCGTCGTCATTTAGAAGAACAGAAATTGCGCCGCAGACTCACTGCTGATTTGAATGACTGGTTGGTAGAGTGTTTAACCACTCTGCAAGCTGAATTACAGCCGTTTACACGCGATTTTCGCGCACGGCGATTAGTGGATGACAAAATAGTAAATTGGGCATATTTACTACCCGTCGAACAGGCTGAAGGCTTTCGGCAACAGGTTGACGACATTAGCCACCGCTATGAAGTTTACGGTTTTAATTTTCGTATAACAGGGCCGTGGGCGGCCTATAGTTTTTGCCAACTTGCCACATTATCATGAGCTTATTATTGTATGGCATTGTGTTTGAAGACACACTGCTAACTATTGATCCAGAATTACAAATCATCACTGCCGCTGGCTTAGCCGCTGTAGTCAAAGCTAATGACACCGAAATCAGCCGAGAACCTGCTGTTGTCATCGCTTATGGCGAACAAATCAACCGTATTCATCAACAAACCACGCTCATCCCTATCCGCTATGGCAGTGAGCTAGCAAACGAAAACGAAGTGATACAGCACTTAATCAGCAATGCCCTACATTACCAAACACGCTTAGCCGAATTAGTAGACTGTGAAGAAATGGGCATACGACTCCCCATTGATTCACTTGAAGATAATCAGGTGAGCAAACCCATTAGCGGTTATGATTACTTATTAGCACGAAAACGTGTTTATGCAGTTCCTGAACAGACCGAACAACAAGCAACTGTACTGAATAACGCTTTAGCAGGACTGTATCGCCAACAATGTGCAGAACTCAGTGTTTTTAATGGACGGCGTACTTATCTGCTAAGCTATCTCGTACCACGCACCGAATTACCCCTTTTTCGTGAAAAATTGCGTGATCTTATAGACAGTAGTTTTATTAGCGGTCCTTGGCCTCCCTATAATTTTACTCATTAAATAACTAACAGGCATAAGCTCATGATGTTAGATTTCAAAAAAGTACCCGAAAATGATTTTGAACTTTTGTATCATACCTTGTTAGACGCAATTCCTTCTTCGGTATTGATGATTGATAAATCGCTGAATGTGATTTCCGTCAATCGTAATTTTTTACTGAAAAGTCAGCGTAACAAAGCCGATACAGTAGGTCGTCCGTTAGCACAGGTATTTCCGAGTGTCATTTTAGAAAATACGGGGCTTGAAAATCGCATACGCACTGTATTCCAGAGCAACTTACCCATCAATGCCCAGAAAATGACCTATCGCGCTCCAGGTGTGCCGATTCGTATTTACTATTACTCTATCTTACCGATTCAAAAGAATCAGGTGATGTTACTCATGGAAGATGTGACTGAACAAATGCGCCTTTCCGAAGAAGTACGACGGGTTGAACGCCATCTTGCGTCAGTGGTAGAAAGTGCCAGCGATATTGTGTTATCGACTGATATTCAAGGACGTATATTGACATGGAATTCGGCAGCGGAAAAATTATCAGGATTAACGGCACATGAAGCCCATGGACAGTTCTTTTTTGATTTCTGTAGCGCCCATCAGAAACAGTCGATGCGTTTAATTTTTAAACAGATAATGAGTAGTAATGATCCGCACACCGCAGAATTTGATTTATTAACCCCCAATAATGGCAATGGAATACTTATTTCTTGGGTATTTTCGCCGATGAAAGATGATTACAGTCAAACAGTCGGTGCGGTTGTCGTCGGTCGTGATTTGGCTGAACGGCGTAAGCTGGAACTGCAATTACGGCAATCACAAAAATTAACCGCATTAGGCGTTATGGCAGGCGGTATTGCGCATGAAATTCGTAATCCGCTGGCTGTTTGCTCTTCCGCTGCGCAATTTTTATTAGACGATAATATTACCGCAGACTTTCATAAAGAATGTTCAAAAAAAATACAAACTAATCTTCAAAAAGCCTCTGATATTATTAAAAATCTTTTACGTTTCTCACGTTCTTCGCTCGACGATACCGACATGGTGGAAGTTGATTTGAGCAATGTACTAAAAGAAACCCTTGAATTAATGACTAATCAAGCTAGCGTTCAAAAAATCCGCATTGAATTTTCTTTACAAAACGAACATATCTTGGTCATGGGGATTTCAGGGTTATTGCAACAAGTATTTATGAATATTTTTCTTAATGCTATTCATGCAATGCCAGAGGGTGGCGTATTAAGCATTACGGTTGACACGGTTGAAGGTCAGATTATCGTGCGTGTTGCTGATACAGGCACGGGTATCCCCGCTGGTGAACTGGATAAAATTTTTGATCCGTTTCATACCTCATCACCCGCAGGACATGGCACAGGGTTAGGTTTATCTATTTGCTATAGCATAGTCCGACAACACCTAGGTTCTATTCGTGCAGAGAGTAGTTATGGTGAAGGAGCTACTATTATCGTTACCTTACCTTACCACTACTCCTAAGTGTAACGGCTTGCATTTGAAAACATATAGTAGACCCTATTGTCCAGACAATCTTGGGTAGGTTTAAACAAACGTCATCAAAGATACCGTGTCTAAAGTCAAGCGCAAACTGTGTGCCATAAGCAAACGTCGTCAAAATTTTGCGCTGCACCTCTTCTTTGAGTTTACCTTGATGTCCACTGAGTGGGGTGCAATTAACCAAACGACACAAATGTCCCATAGGATTTTATCTAATCCTTTATCGGACTTGAGTTCAAGGCGGATAAGAACCTCCCAAACACGTCGCTTTTTCAGCCCTTCTTTTTGGGAGAAACTAAGCCCACCGAATCCACCATTTTTTCGTCTGAAAAATCAAACTCACCGTGCAGATTAAAATGCGCCCAAGTGACAACTGAGCCGTTACGAATAGCCTCTAGTAATTCAGCTTTTCGCCCTTCATTCTTTTCGTTAGCGAGTTCGCGCGACAAATACAGGTAATTCCAACAGACAATGGCGTTTTTGATGAGGCGGCGACAACTTTCAGCGATTTCCTGCTCCTCTTTTTCACTTTGGACGAATTCTTGATTATGCCCAAACGAAATGGCTTTGGAGAACTTATTGGAGCTTTCGACCTTGTTGAGTTGTGCTTCAATCGACTGCCGAAACAGGCAATCGTCACGGTATTTCAGGATAAACAACGACTTGGGAATTTTGCCAAACTCTTTCAGGGCTTTGTAGAGCGAATGCTGATGAGAGTAAGCGTTCAAGCGTTTGAACAGTTGCGACGCAGTGGTAATTTTCAGTTGAATGGTGGCAATAAAACGTAGAATTTCATCCCATTGTTTTTCAAGCATTGCTTCTTTAACACGGGTGTTAGGCAACAACACATAGCCCAGTTTTTCGTAGTCACTTCTGGGCTTGAAGGCGACAAGCCGTTGTTTACTTAGCCCTTTGATACGCGGTGCGAACTCGAATCTTAAGAAATACGTTGTGCCAAAAATGACCTCAGAATAGCCGTGCGTATCGGTGGAATGAATGTCGCTCTTCACCACGTCATTGTGCATTAAGCCGTCAATGACAGTCATCGCCTCGCGTTCAGCCGAACTAATCACGATGGAATACCACATCAAATCACGCGAATCAATGAACGTCACGACGCGCCACAAGGATTTTTTTGCCTATCAAAATGTGTATTGTATATTTAACATAACATAAGGGAACTTGCTGGAAGGCTTGATATTCTTGGCTTAAATTTGCAAAAAGTTACCATTAGTGGCAACTTAGTTACCATATATGGTAACTTTTTAAAACCTTAGCAGATTTAATGCCACAAAGCAGAGTCTAATATGAATAAAGATGATAAAGTCCAGACAATCAACGCCGTAACAGGCGAAAAAAAGGAAGGTTATTTTGTTTATATCGCGTATCCTAAACCTAAAATTACAGGCAACAGGTGGATGATGACTTTTCAAGATTCATTGGCAAAAATTGCAACTGATAAAGATATGACTGGTGAAGCATTAAAGGTGATGTTGCTTTTAATGAGTGAATTAGAGTTTGAAAACTATATTCATATCAAACAAGTAGAGCTGGCTAAAAAATTGGAAATGCAAACTTCCCATATTAGTAGAGCTACGAAATTATTAACCAGTAAAGAAATTATTTTAAAAGTCAAAGAAGGAAAAACGGCGGGTTATAAATTAAATCCGCAGTATGGCTGGAAAGGACAAGTTTCAAATCGGAATAAAGAAATAGACCGCATTGTGAATCAGCGCGTGGTGGATATGAAAGAGTATCTAAAAGCAACTGAAAAGCCGAGTGTGTAAGCGATATAGGTATTTTGTATTTTTTGATAAAAATAAGAACAACATAAATTGGTGAGGTAGTTTGAGAAGTTAGTACGCTGTCCTCTCTGAACAGATTATTATATTTTAAGAGGGTATATACATTGAAAGAGTTTAGATTTAAAGTTTTGCGAAAAAGTGACTTCTTATGCAGTTTCAATGAACATGAAATGATTATTGGTACAGATAATGGAAACTATCGTATTTATAAGTTATTTGGGTTTAATATAGGAGAACCAAATTTTTTCAAACATTGTGAGGAGATAACAATATACAAGAAAGTTGACTTACCTGAGAATATTGCATTTTTTAAGTTAAATGAAGAGTATCGAATATATAGGATTATTGATTTTAAAAACAATCTTCCTGTGTTTGATGAAGGGTTTTGTGTCGTTATAAAGCGAGGAATTGGTAAGCTTGAGGTTTTTGATACTGTAACAGAAATTACTCTTACACTTCCAGCTAAGGAGGAGAGTAAATAATGTCAAATGACGAAAAGTGGGCGGCAAATATAGCATTCGTTGGAAGCAAAGAAAAGGTAAAAAAAATCTTAAAGATTGTCGAGGAACTTGAAGATAATGGTGATATTGAAGATTACACTGGAATTGAAGGACCATTCGATTCTTTACAATTAATGCTTAAAAGAAGAGTTGAAAATCTTTCACTAGAGTCAACTAAAGAAACATCTATTCTGAAGCTAAAAAACTCAGAAAACGAATCTGATAAAGATTAAGGTTGTTACATGAACAGACCAAACGACCATCGCAAAGGACAAAAAGAATGCAGAATAAAAGATCTGCATATGTGTCAATTATGTGCATCAATAGATCGGGTTCAGGCTCATCATATATTCGAGTATGCAAAAGGTGGTCCATCAACCGTTGAAGGAATGATAAGCCTCTGTTTGGATTGTCATCAAAGAATGATTCACAAAGATAGTAATATACGAATTAAGAAAAAAGAAAATCGAATTACTACCTTTGGACGTGGTGGAAATTAATAATCGTGTTTTAATTAACATTATCTTTAATGAAAAGTGTACAAAAACAAAACCGTCCTTAAGGCAACTTATCGGCGGTTTTTTGTTACCTGACAAAATACGAAAGTTCATCAAAGGCTTGATAGCCAAAGTGCTGTAGAATCAAGCGTTGATGCCGTATGTAAGTCTCCCTGCTATAACTTTCAATATTTACATCCGATGAATTTACCCCAACTTGATGAGCAACAAAGTCAACATCTAGTTGAGAAAATTGCTGTCCAAAAAATTTCCGTTTTGCCTTAAAGTAGCCAACCAAAATAAGAAAACAGACTTGATTGGTCGGTGTTCTCAGGATTGCCAATAATTCGTTAATAGCCTGTGAAATTGAGAAAAATTGTTTGCGTTCCGCGCTGTTGAATTTTGGTGGCGATTCAAATTCAGCCACTTCATGGCTGGTTAAAATTTTCATGCGAGCCATGAGAAAATCCTCCTGTAAAATTTATGGCGTTGCAGGTTTACGTTACATAGATTATTTTACGGGTTAAGTGACACAAATTCTGGCATTTTTGGGCTATTTTTCAGGTGTCACACAAACGAACGTTTAGGTGACACTATGCTGATAGGTTATATGCGCGTTTCTAAAAGTGACGGCTCGCAAGTTTTGGATTTACAGCGAGATGCTTTGTTACAAGCGGGCGTTCTGGCAGAAAATCTGTATCACGATTTTGCTTCGGGGAAAAATGATGAACGGCAAGGCTTAGAGGCTTGTCTAAAAGCTTTGCGAGTAGGCGATACACTGATTGTTTGGAAGTTAGACCGATTAGGGCGAAATCTACGCCATCTCGTGAATACCGTGCATGAGTTGTCTAGCAAGGATATTTATTTCAAGGTGTTGACAGGACAAGGTGCAAGCATCGACACCACAACGCCACAAGGGAAACTGGTCTTTGGTATTTTTGCCGCACTGGCCGAATTTGAGCGCGACCTTATTTCAGAACGCACCAAAGCAGGCTTGGCTTCGGCTCGTAGTCGTGGAAGAAAAGGCGGTGCGCCATACAAAATGACGGCGGCAAAATTACAGCTTCTTCAAGCGGCAATGAAACAGGGGAAAACTCATGTTTCTGATTTGAGCAAAGAATTAGGCATTACACGGCAAACACTTTACCGCTACGTTTCGCCTGAAGGGGAGTTGAGAAAAGATGGGCAAAAATTGCTGAATATTACTTAGCCGCTAACCTTTAACGCTAGGCTTGTCATCCTTTTCGTGCAGTGAGTAATCCAAAAATCCTATGGGACATTTGTGTCGTTTGGTTAATTGCACCCTAAGTTGGCAACCATAACAAAATGTAGTGGTCAGGTAGCGTGGAATGGGATTGTCGAGTTTGGTGTCGTGGCCAGAAATTGGTCCAAAGAATCGCGTCCAGTTCAACCAGTGTTCAGTATCGCGTAACACATCCAGTAGATGTGTTGGCTCCAATCGGTCGGCAATGAGTTGTTCAAATTTGCGTAATCCAGCGGGAGTGACCGCTTTTACTGACCGACGTAGAACGGGTTTACCCTTCTCAATGCGCAAATCAGTATTGTCAGGAAAAGCTTGATCAGTTTTTTGAGCAATTTCTGCTAATCGCGCCTGAAGGTGAGCCACGAAAGCTGCACCGTCTGTGGGCAACCCAATCATTTCACCATAGCCAACAATATCACGGTTATATTCCTCCCACGAAATAAGCTGGTCACGGTAATCAGCGTAAAGATTGCTCCCTGGTATGCACAAATCGCCTGACTTCAGTTCCCTCATAAGTTGTGAAAAAACGCATAGTTCAAAATAGCGGCGGTGCAGACGTTTTGGAGATTCATCGTGATCGCACCGTTCAATAACCAAACCCCGCCAGACTTCAGACATCCAAGAAAAATCCAAACAGGGATTTTTTGGAGCTGTCAGCCATTCGGCGTGTTTATGTTCATGCTCCAGCAGAAAATTCAACGCGGCTATAAAAGTTGTATCTTGGGTAGTGGTATGTACAGTGATATGTTTGAGTAGGCGAAAAAGCGTTGCGCGATGACTCTTATAAAATCGCCAAAGAAATACAAAGTAGTTGTCGCCAGCATGGGCTATATGATCCTCACAACGCTGGAGAATAACATCGGCTTGATCTGCCAATAAGACCTCCATCGCCGATATTTTATCTTGAGCGGATCCTTCGGTGCGATAAGCGATGACTAAATCATGTAACGTTTGTACCAGTTCATCGGCACGGCGTTGATTGCGTGAATGATATTTCGCTAGCGCATCTTTACCCTTTTGATGAATGATTGACATGCGTTTGATAAACATTTCCGCCAAATCGTCCAAAACGCGGTTTGATTGCACTTTCAGCAATGAAACTGCGAGTGTCAAACGTTTTTGCGGTTCAACTTCCATCATTCTGGCGGCATCCAAAGTTTTGGCTTCTGCTGCGAAATGTTGAATTTTAACGTCAGGCATTTCAGCAAGAACCTGTTGCCCGATTTGATATTCGCTCAACCAGATTTGTCGGTCTAACCATACTTTTAGGTGCGTCAGGGTCGGACTTCCTGGTTCTTGCTTAAGTGTGTTCCAAGGTGTAAATCGAGATTCAGGTTCAGCAATAAACAGGGTTTCGATGCGTTTCTTTTCTTCGGCACTTAGTTTGGCATCCACTAATGCCAATATTGATGAGATCAGCCAATTCTTCTTTTGTCCTGGCCGCTTGGCTCATGGCCAGCAACAGGATATGGCGAGCATTCTTATCATAGCAATTGATATGGAGTGTCTGGCGTAGTGTTGCAGATGCCGCTTTCTCGTTCCAGACAAATCATAGCGAGCCAGATCAGTGATGGCCGATTGAATCTGGGCTATGCCTGCGATATGTTCGATGACAGCGACGGGTACTTGGCTAATTGGTACAAAGTATCCCAAGCGTTGAAAGGTTTTCAATAGAATCAGGAATCCCAACTGCGCAACCGCTCCACGGGTCACTTGTTTAGCCAGAGCCAACTCATCCAAATTAGGCGTATAAATGCCAGCAAGGTCACTGGCTGAAACGTGATTTTTTAGTCGAGGGTATGCAGTTTCCTGAATTGTTGGCAAGGATAAAAAACCTCATAAAAGGCCAAATGTAGGTTGACAACTTATACCATAAAAACGAACGTTATTTTGGTACGGTTGCTTAGGTGTTTAAAAATTCGGATTTTGGCTATTTTGACACCCAAATTTGTACCATAAAACCCATCTACCAAATCAACGTACCAATATTTTAATGTTAGTTGAGTTTCGTGGTACAAGTCGATTATCGAAAAGGAGATGCTTTTATGTTTGTTGGCTATGCCAGAGTTTCAACTACTGACCAAAATCTCGATCTTCAGCAAGACGCACTTTTAGCTGCAAAGTGTGAGCGAATTTTTACCGACACTGCCAGTGGTGCTAAAACACAACGGCCTGGATTAATTGAAGCACTTCAATGTTGCCGACCTGGTGATAGCTTGGTTGTTTGGAAGCTTGATAGATTGGGACGCTCCCTTCCACACTTGGTGGAGACGGTGCGTGATCTTGTTGCCAGAGAGATTGGATTTAAAAGCCTACAGGAAAACATTGATACAACCACGTCTGGCGGCAAACTTATTTTTCATATTTTTGCTTCTCTTGCAGAATTTGAACGGGACGTTATACGAGAGAGAACCCAGGCTGGTCTTTTATCTGCACGGACACGCGGCAGAAAAGGTGGCAGACCTAAAGGTGTGGATGAAAAAAAACAGAAAGCCGCGCTCGCATTAAAGAACGATCCAGAGCGAAGCGTTAAGGAAATTTGCGATATTTTGGGTATCTCGCGCAACACCTATTACAAATATACACGATCAGAGAACAAGCTAACTGAAGCACCTCAGCAAATACGACAGTCAGAGAATAGCGCGAACACAGCCGTCACCAAAGTGATGAAAGTCGAATTATGTTTACAGGTTGAAAACAATAGTAAGTTTGTGCGAGGGAAAGGCAAGGTACGGAATGAAATTGAACAGTTCATTCTTAGCCAGTTTGCTATGGAAAAATTGAACAACGGCAGATATATTCTTTCGATACCCTATGCTTCCGATGAGGAACTTAACGGTATTATTTACGATGAAATAATGGCTGAAGCTGAACACACCGCTGACATGCGTAATTGTTTTATAGAAGCGGATATTGTTTCTATGGATGATCCAGATCGAAGCTGGTGATGGTTGAAATCATATCGTTACAACCTTATGGCCTAAAAATGAAGAAATCGTTGTCGTACCCCAGTTAGAGGGCGAAGGAATGAAGCTCACGCCAGAAATGTGTGCCGCTCTCAGCCCATACCGAACATCCCATCTAAATCGCTTTGGACTGTTTGAACTGAAGGAGCGGAATCCTATGCCAATTGACTATGGGGTTATGCTTGAAATGTAGGTGTAACAAGGGATACAGCGCGACTTTACGCATTTACGAAGGAATCCTTACGCCTAGCCTATTTGGCTCAGCCCATAGCAGTTGCGACTTCTACGAAAATCTCGTGGGACTTTGATGACGTTTGTTTAAACTCACCCAAGTAAAAAAGTCGTTATGGTTCATAAGCATTCCTGAAAAAAATAGTAGCGTTTGATTATCCTCGCACATTTGGTAATTTCAAGCTACTGAGAATATCGGCATATACTGGCTTTTGAGTTACTTACGCATATTATTGAGTACCACCAAATAGAGGTAAAACGCTAGGAAAGTACCAAAGTTGTGATCGCGATATGGTATTTCTTAAGTGCATTTACCGTTCCATTACTCTCCAGACCTCATTAAATTGTAATTGTCGTTGACAATAATTCTAGTCATAATATTATTAGCTGTCTAATGTGCGTCAATAAAACGTCATAAGAAAGCTAAAATACGTCATAAAGATGTCGTTTAGATGTCAAATAAACAAATAGGTATTAATAATTATGGTTATTATCATAGGTAGTCAAAAAGGTGGCGTTGGTAAAAGTACAATTGCTGTTAATTTATGTACTGTGTTAGCCCACCAAGGTAAAGATGTGATTCTAGTAGATAGCGATCGCCAGTCTTCCAGTTCAAATTGGGCAGAAGATCGGGCAGAAGATCCAGATTTGCCCAAAGTTAATTTTGTGCAGAAATACGATAATCTGCGTGCAACTTTGAAAGATTTAAACAGCCGTTATGAATATGTGATTGTTGATGCAGCAGGTAGAGACAGTAAAGAACTGAGAACTGGCTTAGTAGCAGCAAATATTTTGTTAATGCCCGTGCGACCGTCTCAATTTGATTTAGACACCATACCAACTATGCAGGAGATGGTAGCGGAAGTTAGAGAAGAGTTAAATCCTGAATTAAAATTTAAGGCTGTTTTATCAATGGCAGCTACTAATCCAGTTATTCATGAAGCGGATGAGGCTGAAAAATATTTACAGGATTGTGAAGATATTGAATTATTAAAAGTCGTGATCTGTGAGCGTAAAGTTTATCGTGATTCTATTTATGCTGGACGTGGTATGGGTGCGATTGAAATGGATAACACAAAAGCTAAGGTTGAAATGAATAAATTGGTTAAGGAGTTATTTGTATGAGTGACGGCTTTAAACGACGAGGGAAAAAATCACCTTTATCCGAAGCGGAAATTGAAGCAAAAACTGCTGAATTTGCTAGTAAAGCAGATGCCCCTATAGACGTGGATACTAAAACAACCTCTAAGTCAAAAACTGCTCAGCGTGATATTCGTTTTACAGTACGGATGAATGAAACCGAACTTGAGCAACTAGAAAAAATTTGTGTAGCGACTGGTTTGAACAAGGTGGTAGCAGTTAGACAAGCGTTAAGAGAATATGCTAAGAAGGTCATTACAGAATAATACGTTGCTATTAAGACACCTAAAAGGCGTATATATGACAATTTTTTGACGCACAAAAGACATTATTATGGCGTTCTTTTGACGTTTTTTAGCTAAGCTGTCGCGCCGCGTATTACTCCTTAACACATCAACCTGCTAAGTTTTGATTGATCAAGAACAACACAAACGTGGATTTAATCACTGGGCGTTCAATAGGATTTTCATTAGCCCTTGCTGTTTTTGCCCACTCCTTCACCACAAAGGTATTATCTTGAATTGATTCGAGGAAGTCCTTTTTTATTCCGTCTTGAATATCTTGGGA
>CAIUVX010000178.1 GCA_903902705.1 uncultured Methylococcales bacterium | reverse complement strand
GCTGTTGATAATCACGGGGCGTTTAACCGATATGATATTTTCCTCGTCATTGGTGAATAGCTTGCGTGACGCATAACCGCCACCTGTAGCAAGTGTGCATAAATCGTCCTGCATTGCTGGGGTTAAATGGCTTAAGTTCTCAAAACTCACCACCCAACTCAAGCCCGCACCGACAAAAATATCCTCAGTCGATTTAGGCGCGACTCTAAGGTTTACGCTGTTGTTATCAACTAATTGGCGGATCTTGTCCTGACTGCTACTTTTTGCACTGCCTTGTTGCCCGCTGATCGCCAATACTAAAAAAGGCGTTTCTGGTCTGAATGATTCCAATATCCACGCCAATACTAGAAGGCGGTCTTTATCATTCACATTCACATATTTCCACAACAAACCAACGTCACCGCCACTACTTGGGGTTGGTAGGCTTTGCATTGCTGACGATTGCCAAAACTTAACAGGCGCATCATCTGTTACGCGCCACCCTGTTGGAGTTATTTCAACGGCTTTGCTTGTACCATCCCCCAAGTGAATATAACTATTGCCATTCAACATAGCGGCTCTTAAATGAACGGCTTGTTTAATCCCCTCGTGTTTAGCTATGCCAGCCAATGCAAACCGCGCCTGCTTTATATTTTGTTCACTAGCTGATTGACCGTACCCACTCTCACCGCCTCGCGTGGCGTTGTAATAAGCCATGCTTAACCAATCAATAAATACTTTTGTTTCAATGTTGAGCATTTGCCCGCCCGTAAGAATAAAGCTCTTGTCTGTGTCGCCATCGTGATAAAGCTCACCACTTTCCAAACATAGCTTGATTAAATCTGCCGCAACGGACGATTCTTCTTCGTTGCCTCTGTGCTTAACAATCGCGTCAATATCCTCCATCTTAACGCCCGACGGCTTATGTTTTTTGATCTCGCAACGTGCCCGCTGATATTCGCCCTCGTCGTTGGCGTATAGATACTGCAACGCCTCGCGAAAATCATCCGCAAATAAAACACGCGAATCATCCTTGCAAATATCCAATGCCCCATAAATAACGGCTAATGCTTTTGCTAGTTTTTCGGGTGCCGCTTCGACCGCATCATCTAGGGTGAAATTTCTGTCAACATTGTCAACGTTGTCAACATGGTTTAACTCAGATATTTCCAGCGGGAATTTTTTTAACGGTGTAATGCGGGTTACAGGCGCACCTATTGATATAATTTCCATTAGTTTTGCCCTCCATTGCTTAAAAAGTCGTTCCAATCCTGTCCAACATTAGGCGGAATTTTGTATTTACCGTTAACGGATGCCGCCGCCTCAATCGCGACCTTTTGACCAACGCCTGATAAATCGTTATCACCACAAACAATAATTGAAACATAAGGGAACATACGTCTAACAGCTTGTGCCACGGGTAACAGGTTGCCAGCATCGAGCGCGATAACAACACATTGCCCCGTTTCTTCATGAAGGCTTGCACCTGTCGCCCATCCTTCACATAGTAGAAGTGTCTTTAATTCGTTACTTACCCCAATAGCAGAAAAACACCCTTTCTTTTTTGCACCAGATAAGAATCGCTTATCGCCATTGGGCAAAATGAATTGCAGGTTAACCAGCCATTTGTTTTCGTCATATATTGGAATAACCAAGCTGTCATGGTGTAGCCTAGTATCGTGTGGCTGCACTCGTTTGTTGGTTAAATATTGATGATGTGTTGCGGGCATAGATTTATTCCATATTTTGCGAGCGTTAACCGCCGCCTGCTCATGGCGTAACTGTTTCTCTTCTTCACGCTGTTTACGTTCTTGCTCAACCTGTTGGCGCATTGCATGTGTGAATGATTGCGCTTTGCCATTGGCTGACCATTTGCCAGTCGTGCCACGCCAATTACTAAACCAGCCATTCGGGTTGCTGTCTAAGTGAAGAAAGTACACCCCGTTGAGTGTGCCTGACTTATCGCCCCCAATATGAAAGCGGTGTAATTGACCGTCACCAATAATATGATTAGGTGGAGTGATACCAGCGGCTTGCATGGCGGCTTTAAATTCGTTAATCATTTCGCCCCCAATGCTAAAGTGGCAATAATAATTAACTCGATATAGGTGTGGATTGATAACGCCCACAAAAGAAGTTGCTGTCTTAAATCATTCATTTTTCTATCCTTTCCGGCATAGATAAACGACCACCAAAAGGGTAAAATAACCCCGTAGTAAATC
>CAIUVX010000177.1 GCA_903902705.1 uncultured Methylococcales bacterium | reverse complement strand
TGTTTATCACCGACCTGACAAGCCAGTGCATAAGAAGAATCAGTGGGATACGCGATAACCCCGCCTTGCTTTAAAATATCCACAGCACGATGAATTAATCGTAGTTGCGGTGTTTTAGGATGAATTTCAAAAAACTGAGCCATTGCTTACTAGGAAAAAAATAAATAATGGGTAATTATAGCGTACATCAACTTAAGCGGTTTGTTTGAATGCTCCTATTGCCGCTTTTGCTAAAATTGTCAGTACAATAGCCTTATGTCACTCACACAGATGCTAGCTTCATGACGATTCGTATCGCCCTGTTATTATTGTTTTTTGCGCTTGCCGTGTTATCGTTAGCGGAGGCATTATTGTGGGTAGGCGTAGCGACGATACCCGAACTACTTATTCAATTGGGGCTAGGATTATGGTTTAGTGCGTTTGGATTATTGTTAATGACCGCTTTACTGTGGTTCGTTAACACTCTATTGCAAGAAAGTAGGGCATATTTTTCAGCTCACCAGCGGGGACAGCGACGCGTGTTGTTTATTCAAACCAAACAACAACAGCTTAAACAATTGTTTCATTTTCGCGCCTTACGCATTAACTATTTCCATGAACTAAAAAGACAGCAGTTATTAAAGCGCAATAATCGCAAACACCTTAACGCCTTATCCAAAGCCATAGACCAAGATTTGCAAGCCCTTAAAACCAGCTTGCCAACCGCTACTTTCAAGCAGTTACAACAAGAAAACCGTCGTTATCGCAAGCAACAAAACAGCGCGGCGTTATTACAACTACAGCAAAAAATCACTACTTTCACATCATGACTTTAAAAAACTGGATTCTTGGCATTGTTGAGCTACTGCATTCGATAAAAGATGAAAAATTGCGTTGGCAAACTGACAATCAGGCGGGGCAACTGCAACTCAAACAAGCACGAATAATGGCAGAAAACAAATTAGCGGCAGAATTAAAAAAGAAAAGTGTGCAATTAGCACATGACATCGATTTGTTACAGACTAAAAATGCCAGTGAACTTGCACTACTCAAAATCAAGTGTAAGCAAGATATTAAAGATTACCAGCAATATCTCGCTGCTTTGGATAAACTGAAAAAATCCATTCAAAATAGTTATAGCCACCTACCCGAAGCAATGGCATTCACCATTCATCATCATGCTCAACATTTATTAAATCAAATGTGGGAAGCTAAAAATATTGAAGAAAAAATGCGCCACGAAATGCGCCTTATCCAATTTATGACTACCGTACACGAAGATGCCAGTGCGATTTTGCAAGGTGAAACTCAAGAAAAGCTACCAAAAAAGACACTGAGTTTAATTCAACAGCAGTAGAGGGGAGGGGGCAAACTGTTGTGTTTGCCCCCAAACAAATAGAGGTGAATTCAATAGCTCTAGCTATGGTGAGGGAAAAGAAGGTGAGCTGGAATCCATATAAAGAAGAACGTGTCCATTTACTGGCGATAAACTAGCATATCTTCCCTGCTGAAGTTCATGTACACCCGTTACGCCTTGGGAACGCTGTAAATCAGGCGAGCCTGTTATAGCAGAAGCCAATCGTAAGGTATGTAAATCACCTAAACCTCGTATATCCCACGCGCCATCTTGAGTGCGTGCTACGGAGATATGCTGAAACGCTTTTATTTTACGCGCATAGTCACTGATTAGAATCGGTGATATTTTTTGTTTAGCTACCCAGTTATAAACGTCTTTAAGAGCATCAATAGACGCTATTTTGCTACCTGAATAAAAATGATAGTGTATATGTATGGGTTTGAGGCGGTAGGGTAGATCGGTTAGTTCAAAGGTTTCAATCGCTTGCTGCATACCCGAAAAATTTCCGTTCCACTGGTTAGTGTAAATATAATCACTGGCAACAGGTGCGTAAACCTGAAAATTGTCATTAATAGGATAACCCATTGGCGGAACACGGGTTATAGTAGGTTTGCTTTCAGTAATACTCGCCCCGCCGCCATTCATATTTGCTAAGCCCAGCGATTTTGTCAATGTCAGCGCGTCGTTTGCTGCCAATCCATCGCCTGTCCAGAGAAATACGCTGACCCGTTTGTGCGCAGGTGCTAAATGCTGGTTAATATAATCTACAGAACCTGCAATTTCTCGGATTAAATCAAAGCTATAACCAACGATGGGCAGTTGATAGTTATCGTCGCTGGTGTTCGTAGTGGTTTTTTGAAACCATGCGGAGGGATGACTATAAGAGTGACTGGCTATTTCAACATTATCGAGCCTAAAAATATCCTGCATAGCTTTTTCCAGTTGCACCGTTTGGGTAGGAAAAGCTCCTGTAGCTCCCACTTCACCTTCAATGACTGAAACCGTTGTCGGCCACTGATAGACTTGCAGAATTTGATTGCGAATGACTTCAATCGCTAGAGGTGTGTCTGGCATTTCTGCCACTGAAGAAGCTCCCTCACCATCAATCTGTACTAGCAGCAGTCTTTTACCATTTTCTGTGGTCACATCAGGGACTGGCATAGGCGGTAAATCGAGTGCTTTCGTTAAAAATTTAAAGGGATCGATAATCCAACGTTGTTGTCCATGAAAACCTGTTTTAATTACATAAGGATGCAGTGCCGCGCCACCCCACTGACCAGTCAATACCGCTGTGAGTTGTTGTCCATTTTGATCGATAACACTTAAATGCTGTTTAATGGTTGGATCAACGCTTTTCCATAGTGTTAAGTCTCGTGACCTTGGATGGGGATCTACTTCATAGCCGATAAGATTATCGCTATGGTCAATTTCCAAGGGTTTTTGTATATTGTTCGCTACGTTTGCAACACCAAGGCGTTGTAGGAAAAGGCTATCTGCGGTAAAGCCTAATTTCCCGAATATAGCCACTTTTATGCCATCATTCAGTTGACGCGATAGCCATGATTTATAATCCTCTGACTGTGGCGATTCATCACTATTAAACCAACTTACTATGCCCGCGTATTGTCCCGCTAGGCAGTTATTTGGTAAGCCCTTACGCGCATCGACATATTCAAGCGTATAACCTAAATATTCCAGAGGCATAGCCAGTAACTTGTGCATCTCGGAATTCTGTAACCCGTCTGGCTGATCCTGCCCATCATAAAGGGCTAGAATCCGCCGTGGAAAAACCTCCAGACTACTTATTCCCATCATATCTAATGAGGGATTTGAGACCCATGCTGTAAATCCCAATGCTGTTATTCGCGCCGCCACTTCGCGTGCTAACTCCTTTTTCTCAGGAGATACATAATCAATGACAATAATCTGTAGTCCATATTGGTCACGAACTTGATTCAGTTTATTCAATAACCAATTTCGATCTGCTTCTGGCACTTCAACGTAACTGCCTGCTACTGAATCCCAGCGTTGAAATAATGATTCTGCTGCCAAAGCGACTGCATAACTGGCAACGTCAGGCAATACTTCAAAACCTCTGTTAAAAATGAGTTTACTGTCTGGGAAACGATTGTGTATCGTTTTAATGAGATTAACCAATGCTTGTTGTTGATTCAAACGAAAAGCGGGGTCTTCGCTTATCAACTGATAACTATCAAGAGTATCCAGAAAAAATCCACGATAGCCACGTTCCCATAAAGGAGTTATCAATTTATTGATGACATAGTCCTGCCACTCTTTTTTGCTTAGATCAACGATACTACTTTTCCACGCTTTATTTTCCCCCAACAGCCAATCTTTGGGAATTCCTGAAAACCAAGGACGACTTTGACTAATCTCGCCAATGCTTAAATAGGCAAAAACACTAATGCCTTTAGATGTTAACGGTTCAATATTATCAATATTATCTGGTTCAACTACAACTTGTTCAAAATGCGCCATGAGATCGACAGGCACGGGTTTACCATAAAAAAAAGCGGTACTCGGACTTGCATAAGTATCTGAACAGACAAGAAAAACCAATAGATAGATGACAAATTTTATGCTAATTTTTGTTGCTGGTTTAGCATAGTGACCATGATTTTTTTGAGCTAAAAACATAACTACCTCACTTTTTATTGATTATCGTGATTAAAAATAATCAATAAATAAAT
>CAIUVX010000176.1 GCA_903902705.1 uncultured Methylococcales bacterium | reverse complement strand
GTTCTGCACGTTGTTGAATTCTGGCAATGTAAGCAGGGTGATTTAAATACCAATTTAACTGACGATCCACTCGTTCATTGTTGATGTCAGGTAAGGAATACAAAGACAATAATCTTTCCCAAACGGTATTTTTGTGACTTTGCGCGGTTTTAAAACGACTATCGAGTGAATGAGAACGTAGCTCCTGTTTACTATTCTGAGAGAAGTTAATTGGTAGCTTATCATTGTAGCTTAATGGTGCTTTTGGAGTTTCTGTAGCACACCCTGCGACAATTAAAGATATGGAAATTAATAAAAAATTAACGGGACTGTTAGAATGAACAAGCATTATCTTTAAACCTTGACGAATGTATTTGAATTACTTTCGATTATAACCATGTTTTTACGGAAAATCATTAAATGATGATTGATTGGGTGAATTGATGAATCGAAGCTTTTTATTTTCTTGCTACCAAACCCCTAGAGGTAAGTTGTTGCAAGAGCTGGAAGCTGATTATTTACGGCGATCTATTACCGTAAGCTGTCAGCAAATCGTGTTACAAATCGGTGGATTAGGCTGGGAAAATGAATTTGTTGACTGCACTTTATATCAACGTTATACGGTATTGGATGCCAAAAAATTAGGTCATGAAACGGCAAGAAAAATTCAGGCAAAAGCGCATCACTTGCCATTACAAAGCGAAAGTGTCGATATGGTCATTTTGCCACATTTATTAGAATTTGATGCTCAGCGTTTTCAAAGCATTCGAGAGGTAGAGCGAGTGTTAAAACCAGAAGGTTTATTGGTGGTATTAAATTTTAATCCATGGAGTTTATGGGTAAGGTATCAGTATTTGTGGGACAAAAAAATGGCGGACTCATGGACAGGTCATTTTATTTCGCGGTCAAGAATGTTGGATTGGTTAAAGTTATTAAATTTTGAAGTCACGGGGGTCTCAGAATTTAGTTTGGATAGAGTTCATTCTACACAGGGTAATTCGATCACTAATAGGCATTCAACTTTTGCTTCGGCTTATGCAATTAAAGCGATAAAACGCCGTTATCAGTTAATTCCACTAACACCCGTAAAAAATGAGCGGCAATCTTTATATTTAGCTAATACAGTTAATTCTGCACGGTCAGAAAAACATGATTGATTCTGTCATTATTTACACGGATGGAGCTTGTCGTGGCAATCCAGGCGTGGGCGGCTGGGGTGTTATTCTAAGTTATAAAGGCAAGGTTAAAGAACTATGCGGCGGTGATAAAGACACCACTAATAATCGTATGGAGTTAATGGCGGCAATTCAAGCCTTGGAAGCCTTAACCAAACCCTGTGCAGTCAAGCTTTATAGCGATTCAAGTTATGTGTTAAAAGGTATTACCGAATGGATGCCTAACTGGAAAAAACGCGGTTGGAAAACTGCGTCTAAACAGCCTGTTAAAAATGTCGATTTATGGCAACGCTTGGATGCTGCCATTACTCAACACGACATTGAATGGAAATGGGTAAAAGGGCATTCTGGCGACAAAGGCAATGATAGAGCGGACGCGCTGGCTAATTTAGGTATCGACTCATTGTAGGCGTGAACTTGTCGCGCCTACAATTGCACGGATGAACATCGCATTACTTTTTGTTATTCAACAAACTTTTAAGATCAGCAAATGGATTATGCGTTGCCACAGGGCTGCTGGTTTTAGTAGATTGCACATTGCCAAAGCGCGTTTCTTCATAGCGAGAATGTTCATTATCATGGCAATAAAGGCACAATAACTCCCAGTTACTGCCATCGCTTGGATTATCATCGTGATTATGATTTTTATGATGCACAGTTAATTCAGTAATGGTTTTATGAGTAAATTCACGCGCACATCGCCCACATATCCACGGATACAGCTTAAGAGCCTGCCCTCGATAAGATTGCTCTCTTAACTCCTGATTGCGGCGAGCATCTGTAACAATCTGGTCAAGTTTATGTTTATCGATCTGAGTTCTTTTGATGGTCATCGTGAATACCTACTGTGCAGAGATGGCTTTGTTTTATGTGGGTAAATATAGTACAAGAAATTAGGTTTTTATGCTTAACAAGTAGGGCTTAAAAATTATCTTTGTCTATTCAATGTAATAAGTTTTTTGAAAAATATCGCATAATGACTATTGAAGCCATTTCCATGATGTCCACGTTATGCGAATTGAAGATGAACGACTTGGTTTTTTGTCGGCACAATGTGCGCATCACCATCGAGTAACTGCAACACCAGCTCTGCAACATTAATACCTAATGCCTCCCCAATACCTATGTATGAACTGGTTAAGCGTGGATTAATTTCTACCACCAGTAATTGCTCGTCTTGTTTAATTAAATCAACCCCTGCATAGCCCCATAAATCAGGAAACGCTTTGGCTACTTGATCGACAACAACCTGAAACGGTGCTTTATCTAACTCATAATTCACCTCACAGCCCACCAATTTAAGACGCTGATCTTCATGAATGATGATGACTTGGTGATTGATGCAAATTAACTGCCCGACTCCTTGCTTAAATAACGCGGAAACGCTTAATGCAATACCACTGATAAATGGCTGAATAACATACTGTTGGGGATGATGTAGACTGACTAGCAATTTTTCAAAATCATCTTCATTGTTACAAACAAAGCAATTTTCACAGCCTGCGCCATCACGCGCTTTAATCACTGTGCCTTGGCTATGAAAATGCGGGTATTTATCTAAACGGTGACTGGGTATAGTGGCAATATGGTTTGCCGATAACACCTTAAAGGTTTTCATTTTATCAGCGGTTTTCTCAACCGCACTGGACGATGAAGACAGCAAATATTTACCCGCTGTTTCAACGGTAGAACAGAGCGTCAATAAAATGTCATTGGTTTCGGGAGCAATCGGTAATACGGCATCACAGTCTTCTATGGCACGCGTAAAAACCGCTAATACATCGTCGGTGGGATTAACAGCAATTTTAGTCACACCTTTTGGTAACTCAGCATTTAATCGCCGCTGATCCAATAACACTGACAATTCATGTTCACCGCTAGCATTTAAATCATTCAGCACGGCCGTTAGCATTAGCCAGCCTTCACGCATTAAAGTAGGGGGCAAATCAGTGTTGGCAAAGCCACCACCGTTTATGTATTCAAAAACTAGGATTTTCATAAACTATTTTCGACACGGTAAATATAAAGTTAGATTGTCGGTTAGTTTATCAAGCGTTGAGCAATAAAGCATCGCGTATTGTAGAAACGTAATATTTTATGTCTTTACAGCCAAACTACTTGCTGTCAACGCTAGAATTACAGCCTGATAAGCAAGCGTGGAATGATGTCGTTCGTGGTGAGTCCTTCGATACCTCTGGTTTTTACATTCTCTTTATATTCTCTAAAGTATTTTTTACGACTTTTTTACGCGCTACTCCTGTACATTAAGCAGTGACGGTTTTTTATCATAATCTTTAAGAGGTGATGCAGATGGACATCTATTATTTATTTATCACAGTATTATTTTTTGTCAGCACAACGTTGTTAATTAAGGCGTGCGAGAAATTATGGGGGCAATCATGAACTGGCTTTATTTACTGAGTGGTGGTTTAGCGGTGGCAGTATTTATTTACTTGCTGGTGGCGTTATTTTATCCAGAGAGGTTCTAATGACTACGCAAAATTTTTTACAAATCGTGCTGTATCTGGTGGTTTTATTAGCATTGGTTAAACCGTTGGGTACTTACATGGCGCGTATTTATCAAGATGAACCTGCGGGTTTGAATCGTTGGTTAGCGGGCTTTGAAAAGCTACTTTATCGATGGTGCAGCGTAGATGTTAAACAAGATATGCGCTGGACACAATACGCGCTGGCAGTGTTGGTGTTCAACTTGCTGGGATTGTTAGTGGTTTATGCACTGCAACGTTGTCAGGCAGTTTTACCGTTAAATCCGCAAAACTTACCAGCTATCAATCCAGATTCGGCATTCAATACCGCCGTCAGTTTTGCCACTAATACCAATTGGCAAGGCTATAGCGGTGAAACCACCATGAGTTATTTCACCCAAATGCTGGGACTATCGGTGCAGAATTTTTTATCGGCGGCGACTGGCATGGCGGTGTTAGTGGCATTGACCCGTAGTTTTATTCGCCGTAACAGCAATGGCATCGGTAATTTTTGGGTGGATATGACGCGCAGCACTTTGTATATTTTGTTGCCGTTGTCTTTGCTGTTGGCAGTGTTGCTGGTCGGTCAAGGCGTGGTGCAGACAACAAACCCTTATCAAAACGTAACCTTGATTGAAGCGGTTAGTTATGATCAGCCTAAACTGGATGCTAACGGGCAAGCTGTGATGGATGTTACTGGCAAACCTGCGACTGAAACCATTGAAACCAAACAACAAACCCTCGCTTTAGGGCCTGCGGCTGCACAAATCGCCATTAAACAATTGGGTACGAATGGCGGCGGTTTTTTCAACGTTAATTCGGCACATCCATTTGAAAATCCTACTCCACTGTCCAATTTTTTAGAAATGCTGGCGATTTTACTGATACCAGCGTCCTTGTGTTACAGCTTTGGCGTGATGGTCGGTGATACCCGTCAAGGCTGGGTGATTTTAGCGGCGATGACGTTGATTTTTACCGCCTTGGTTTTTGTTGCGGTATCGGCTGAACAAAGTGGCAACCCACTATTGAAGGTGGATCAAATCGCCTCAGAGTCACAAGCAGGTGGCAACATGGAAGGTAAAGAAACCCGCTTCGGTATTGTTAATTCCGCATTGTGGGCAGTCGCCACTACCGCAGCTTCTAATGGTTCGGTCAATGCCATGCACGATTCTTTCACGCCGATTGGTGGTTTAGTGCCGATGTTTTTGATGCAGTTGGGCGAGGTGATTTATGGCGGTGTCGGTTCGGGTCTGTATGGCATGATCGTGTTTGCCATCGTTGCGGTGTTTCTCGCGGGACTGATGATAGGTCGTACGCCTGAATATTTGGGCAAAAAAATTGAAGCCTTTGAAATGAAAATGGCGGCGATTATTATCCTTGTACCGCCATTGATGGTGTTAGGCGGTACGGCGTTGGCGTTGATGCTGGAGGTCGGAAAAGTGGGAGTATTGAACAATGGCGCACATGGTTTTAGTGAAGTGCTGTATGCGTTTTCCTCGGCGGGTAATAATAATGGTAGTGCGTTTGCGGGTTTGTCGGCTAACACGCCGTTTTATAATTTTCTACTGGGGTTAATCATGTTATTTTCTCGTTACTGGTTGATGATTCCTGTACTGGCAATCGCAGGTTCACTTGCCAGTAAAAAAATTGTCCCTGTTGGACTAGGTACGTTACCTACGCATACGCCATTATTCGCGGTGTTGTTGATGATTACCGTGATAATGGTGGGCGCATTGACCTTCATTCCCGCGTTAGCCTTAGGTCCGATTGTTGAACATTTGCAAATGACCCAACAGGTGATGCCATGAGTAAAAATGCTGCTTCTACTGCTTTATTTGACCCCGCGATTGTGCGGCAGGCGTTGCTGGATGCGTTTTTAAAACTGACACCGCGCCAGCAATGGAAAAATCCCGTGATGTTTGTTGTTTATCTGGGTAGTTTATTGACTACGATTTTGTGGTTGCAAGCATTGAGCGGCAACAGTGAAGAGCCTGCGTGGTTTATTTTAACGATTACGTTGTGGCTATGGTTTACCGTATTGTTTGCCAATTTTGCCGAAGCAGTAGCAGAAGGACGCAGTAAAGCCCAAGCCGCCTTTTTGCGCACTGCTAAACGGGATATTACCGCCAAGAAATTAGACGAACCGCGTTATGGTAGTAATTATTCCGAAGTGTCGGGTGCGACTTTGCGCAAAGGTGATGTGCTGTTAATCGAGGCGGGCGATTTTGTCGCGGGTGATGGTGATGTCATTGAAGGCGTGGCTTCGGTAGATGAAAGCGCGATTACGGGGGAAAGTGCGCCTGTGATTCGTGAAGCGGGCGGTGATTTTAGTTCGGTGACAGGTGGCACGCGGGTGTTATCCGACTGGTTGGTGGTGCGTATTACGGCTAATTCGGGTGAGACGTTTTTAGATCGCATGATTAGCATGGTGGAAGGTGCGAAACGGCAAAAAACCCCGAATGAAATCGCGCTGACTATTCTATTAGTCGCGCTAACCTTAGTATTTTTAATGGCGACTGTCACCTTATTGCCGTTCTCGTTATACAGCGTGGAAATGGCAGGCACGGGTAAGCCGATTAGTATCACCGTGTTAGTGGCTTTGCTGGTGTGTTTGATCCCGACCACCATCGGTGGCTTATTATCGGCGATTGGTGTCGCTGGTATTGGGCGCATGATGCAGAAAAATGTCATTGCTACGTCGGGACGCGCAGTAGAAGCGGCGGGCGATGTCGATGTATTACTGTTGGATAAAACGGGGACAATTACGCTGGGCAATCGCCAAGCCGCGCTGTTTATTCCCGCTAAAGGTGTGAATGAAAAACAACTTGCCGATGCCGCGCAACTTGCCTCCTTAGCCGATGAAACCCCAGAAGGACGCAGTATCGTGGTATTAGCCAAACAAAAATTTGGTTTTCGTGAACGTGATGTGCAGTCTTTGGGGGCAACGTTCGTGCATTTCAGCGCACAAACCCGCATGAGCGGCGTTAATTTACAAGGACGGCAAATCCGCAAAGGCGCGGAAGATGCGATTCGTGGTTATGTGCTTGAACAAGGCGGACGGTTTCCAGAAGAATTACAAAAAAGTGTGATTGATGTAGCGCGGCGCGGTAGTACACCGCTATTAGTTGCCGAAGGGGCGCGGGTATTGGGCGTGATTGAATTAAAAGACATCGTCAAAGGTGGCATTAAAGAACGTTTTATCGAACTGCGACAAATGGGCATTAAAACCATCATGATTACAGGCGACAATCGTTTAACCGCCGCCGCGATTGCTGCCGAAGCGGGTGTTGATGACTTTCTAGCCGAAGCCACGCCTGAAGCGAAGTTGGCGTTGATTCGTCAACATCAAGCCGATGGACGTTTAGTTGCGATGACAGGTGATGGCACGAATGACGCACCAGCCTTAGCCCAAGCCGATGTTGCAGTGGCAATGAATAGCGGCACACAAGCCGCGAAAGAAGCGGGCAATATGGTGGATTTGGATTCTAATCCCACTAAGTTGATTGAGATTGTCGAAACAGGTAAACAAATGTTGATGACGCGTGGCGCGTTGACCACGTTCTCAATTGCTAACGATATAGCCAAGTATTTTGCTATTATTCCAGCGGCATTTGCCACTACTTATCCTGCGTTAAATGTATTGAATGTGATGGGTTTGGCAACACCTGCCAGTGCGATTTTATCGGCGGTGATTTTTAACGCTTTAATCATTATTGCCTTGATTCCATTGGCGTTGAAAGGCATTCGCTATAAACCTATTGGTGCAGAAAAATTATTGCAAAACAATTTGCTAATTTACGGTGTCGGTGGGCTAATTGTGCCGTTTATTGGCATTAAGGCGATTGATTTGCTGTTGATTGCTATGAATCTGGTGTAAAGGAGCAAGCTATGTTGAATTATTTTAAACCTGCTGTCTTATTGTTGCTGTTATTGACGTTGTTGACAGGCGTGATTTATCCCCTCGTTGTCACCGCGTTTGCGCACACATTTTATGCTGATAAAGCTAATGGCAGTTTGCTTTACGATACCAAAGGGCAAGCGATTGGCTCAGCGTTAATTGGGCAATCGTTTACGCAAGCCAAGTATTTTTGGGGACGTGCTTCAGCTACCGCGCCTTATCCGTATAACGCTGCCGCGTCCAGTGGTTCTAATTTAGGCTCTACCAATCCTGCTTTAATGGTTGCGGTGAATGCGCGAGTTAAAACCTTACAAGCGGCTGATCCAACGAATAAAGCCGCTGTGCCTGTGGATTTAGTTACCGCATCAGCCAGTGGACTTGATCCGCATATCAGTTTAGCGGCGGCAGATTACCAAATTAAACGCGTTGCTAAAGCGCGAAACATGGATGAAAACAAACTGCGTGAGCTGGTCAACGCACAGACTGAAGCGCGGCAGTGGTTTGTATTCGGTGAACCTAGAATTAATGTATTGCAGTTAAATCTGGCATTAGACCAAGCAACACGTTAACGTTTTTTAATTTCACATTTAATGGATAAAACAATGTCTACGATAAAATCCGTCTTAAAATTTAGCGGTGGCTTGCTAATACTTGCCCTTTTTTCTCAATACGTTCTTGCCGATAATTCATACCAATTACCACCTAGTAAACTGCAAATGGAAGCCTGTGAGCGTGAATCTCTGGCATTACATTCGGGTACGGTTGAGCAAGAACGGGTATTTAAGAAACAAGACCATTTTGAAGTGCGCCATGAGATACAGGCAAACGATGGTACGGAGTGGTCTGTGCTGTGCGATTTGGCAACAGGAAAAATTATTGGTGAACAGAAAATGTTAGGTGATGGTAACTAACCATGAGTGATGACCGTCCAGACCCCGATCAATTACTGGCGCGTGTTGAACGTGATAATGCCAAAGCCAAACGTGGACGGTTAAAAATTTTCTTCGGTGCTGCGGCTGGCGTAGGTAAAAGTTACGCCATGTTACTGGCAGCACGCGAACGCCGTTCTGAAAATATTGATGTGGTCATTGGGCTGATAGAAACCCACGGACGCAAAGAAACGCAAGCATTGCTGAAAGGTTTGGAAGTTTTACCCACGCGCCAAATCGACTATAAAGGCACGATGCTACATGAGTTCGACATTGATGCCGCGCTAAAACGTCGCCCCGCGATTATCATCGTTGATGAATTGGCTCACACTAACGCACCCAGTTCGCGCCACCCCAAACGCTGGCAAGATATACACGAACTGTTAGATGCAGGTATCGATGTTTACACCGCGTTAAATGTTCAGCACTTGGAAAGCCTTAACGATGATATAGGGCAAATTTCGGGTATTCGCGTCTGGGAAACCGTGCCTGATACGGTATTTGAAGATGCTGATGAAATCGAATTGGTGGATTTACCACCCGATGAATTATTACTGCGGCTGAAAGAAGGTAAAGTTTATTTGCCTCAACAAGCGCAACACGCAATTCATCATTTTTTTCGTAAAGGTAATTTGATTGCTTTGCGGGAATTGGCATTGCGCCAAACCGCTAACCGTGTTGATTTGCAGATGCTAACTTACCGCGAAGACCACGCGATACATGATGTCTGGCAAGTCAATGAGCGGGTTTTGGTGTGTATCGGTGTCAACCCACTCGCTGAGCGATTGGTACGCGCTGGTAAACGGCTGGCAGTAAGTCTGCGTGCTAAATGGCTGGTAGTGTATGTTGAAACCCCACAATTACAACGGCTCCCCGCAGAAAAACGCGATGGCGTGTTACGCATTTTGCGTTTAGCAGAGCAATTGGGTGCGGAAACTGTCACCCTCAGTGCGCCTGATATGGGAGAAGCCATTATTGAGTTTTGCAGTGAACGCAACATCAATAAACTTGTAGTGGGTAAACCGAGTCGGCGTGGATGGAAACGCTGGTTATTAGGTTCAGTTGTCGATGAGCTAATCAGTCATGCTCACAATGTGAATATTTATTTGCTGGGTAGTCCGAAGATGGCAGACAGTGAAATTAATCTATTTCATAAAACCCCCTTACCTGGTTTACGGCAACAGACAGACACTAAAAAGCAAGGTTATTATGTAGGCTATGTCTGGGCAGTATTGGTGCCGCTATTCAGTGCTGTTATTGCTTATCCAATGATAGGTCGTTTAGAACTTGCCAATTTAGTGATGGTGTTTTTATTGGGTGTGGTGTTTGTCGCGACTCGTTTTGGGCGTGGACCTTCGGTGTTGGCTTCAGTAATCGGTGTCGGTCTGTTCGATTTTTTGTTTGTACAACCGTATTACAGTTTTTCGGTGTCGAATGGTCAGTATTTAATCACCTTGCTTACCATGCTGGTGGTGGGCATCGTTATCAGTAATTTGATGGTAAATGTACACTCGCAAGCCAAAGTTGCTGCACATAGAGAAAGACGCGCTGCTGTGTTATATGCTATGAGTCGAGAGCTGGCAAGTAGTCAAAACGAGGAGCAAGTTGTCCGTATTGCAGTACGGCATTTGCATTCCGAATTTAGCAGTCGCAATGTTATTTTATTCCCCGACAGTAATGGGCGTATATTGTATCCTAAGCAAAAAAGTATCACTGAATCACTGCATGGCGTGGATTTGAGTGTGGCGCAATGGGTATTTGATCATAATGAAATGGCAGGACAAGGAACCAATACCCTACCCAGTGCTGAAGCAATTTATTTTCCCATCTACGGCGAAGACAGAGTATTGGGGGTGTTGGCGTTATTGCCTGTTAATTTACGGCGCGTGTTTTTACCCGAACAGCAAAAATTGCTGGAAACATTTTTACGGCAAATTGGGCAAGCGATAACCCGCATTCACCTTGCCGAACAAGCCAAGATGACGCAAATGCAGGTGGAAACAGAACGCTTGCGTAATTCCTTGCTTAGTGCCATTTCGCATGATTTACGCACCCCATTGGCAACCATTATTGGTTCGGCAAGTACGCTATTGGAGGGCGAAGGACGACTACAAACACAGGACAAACTCGATTTAAGCCGTGTCATTGTCGATGAAGCGGAACGGATGTCGAACCTGATTAACAATATATTAGACATGGCGCGACTGGATGCTGGCGTGGTAGAACTTAATAAACAATGGCATCCACTGGAAGAAATTATCGGCACAGTGTTGACGCGGCTGCAAAAACATTTGCTGGATCGCACTGTTAAAGTCAAGCTGCCCGCTGGTATCCCTATGATATTTGTCGATGCAGTGATGATTGAACAAGTGCTGATTAACCTGTTAGAAAACGCCATACGCTACACACCACAAGGTAGCGATTTAGATATTATTGCCGATATGACAGAAACAGCGGTGGAAATTAAGGTTGCCGATCATGGAGCAGGTATTCCCAAAGGTCGAGAAGACAGTTTGTTTGAAAAGTTTTATCAAGCCCGTCATGAAGCCGCACAAAGCGGCGTTGGGCTTGGACTGGCAATTTGTCGGGCTATTATCGAAGCCCACGGCGGCAAAATTTACGCACAAAACAGACTAGGCGGCGGCGCGGAGTTTACCTTTATACTACCTATCGATCAATCGCCCCCTGTTATGGAACTGGAAGAATAAAGGATGAATGACTGCCAGTCCTTTAAAGGACTAGCAGTCATAAAGATAACAGATTTAATACACTACCGAATAAAGCAATGACTAAAACCAATCCTGTGATTATCGTTATCGAAGACGATCCCGCCATTCGCCGTTTTCTACGAACAGGGCTAAGTACGCAGGGGTTTACCGTGTTTGAAGCGGATACAGGTAAACAAGGTATTATTGAAACAGGAGTGCGCAAACCCGATTTAGTGATACTCGATTTGGGATTGCCAGACATCGATGGCGTTGAAGTCATTAAAAGCATCCGTGAATGGTCGGCGATCCCCATTTTGATTCTTTCTGCGCGAAGTAGCGAACAGCACAAAATTGATGCTTTGGATGCAGGTGCGGACGACTATTTGACCAAACCGTTTGGTTTTGGTGAATTACTGGCGCGAATACGGGTCGCATTGCGCCATGCCAATAGATCACTGGATTTTATGCAGTCCGAAGTGTTTATCACTGCCAATCTAACAGTCGATTTACAAAACAGACGAGTGAGTATTGATGACCAAGATATTCATCTCACTCCGATTCAATACCGACTCTTGGCAATACTGGTTAAAAATGCAGGTAAAGTGTTAACCCATCAGCAAATTCTTAAAGAAGTGTGGGGACCGTCTTATCAGGAAAACGCTCATTATTTACGGATTTATATGAGCCAGTTACGGCAAAAACTGGAAGTTGATCCCACTCAGCCTAAGTTCCTATTGACCGAATCGGGTGTGGGTTATAGGTTAAAGGTTTGAAAATCACCCTTGATATTAACCGCTGCAATCGCTTTATCCGCTACCAGTGCGGCACACAAGCCCTGTCCTACGTCTATGTCTCGACTATGCCAAATACTGGCTAAACCACATCTAGCAGGGACGGCTAAAAATTGTTGCGGATAGACTGGATTGATAACACACTCACTCAAGCCTAAAGAAATACCTAAACCTGTGGCTTTAACAAAGGCTTCTTTGCGTGTCCAAAATTGGTAAAATTCCCGCGTTTTCTGGTCTTCAGGTAATTGTTGCCAATAAGCGGCTTCTTCCGCACTAAAACATTTTTGAACCAAGTCGGCTAGACTCGACCGCTGTTTGCAGTGTTCAATATCGACACCCAATTGGCAGTTTTTAGCCACTGCCACTGCTATATGGTCATCACTATGCGATAGATTAAAGGCTATCTCAGGATAATCGGCGAAATAGGGCTTACCCAAGTCAGTTTTTTGAATGTTGATACGGGCGGCTGATTGCGGTACATAGTGCGCGAGTACGGTTCGTAATTGACCATGCGCCGCTACATACCGCTGATGCAGTAAGTTATTACTAAATTTTTCTGCCTGAGTTTTTTCGCTCAGATCGAGAACACACCAATATTGTTCATAGTGCGCGTTCTCGGTGTCGAGTAGACCAGTCCAAAAATCAATGGTGATGGCGGACAATTTTATTAGCCCTCTTGTCCATCAACTCTGGAGCTAGTCAAAATAGGCGCGTAAACAAACACAAACAAGGCAAACGCAGCAAGCCAAGATAGGGTAGCAAGATACACTAAACCGTTGTACCAAGCAGGTAACGCGATAGGCAGTAATACCCGAAATAACGCGGCTACGTTAAGTAGCACAAAGGCAAGCGCGATAGTATTGGAGGCTTTAAGTATGCGTCCTGTATGCCCAAGCGAAACACGCGCCATCATGCCTAAGGTCAATACGCCGATACCGCCCAAAGTAAATGCGTGTAAGGCTAATGTGGGTGAGATCAACGCGTAAGCTGACAATGCGGTGAACAGAAAGCCCACAATAATCCAGCCGTAACCGACGTACAGCACCCACAATAACGGCACATACCAGATTTTCCCCACATACCAACAGGCAATTCTGGCGATATTAGCAGCACTGGCAAGCAATGCGACTAAGGCTAATAGCGTTCCTGAACTATGAAACAGTTGTAAGATAAACACCAATGCGGCAAAGCCAATCGATAAATAATCTAACAACGGTTTTTTAATAATTAACACGCCTGTTAAGCCGCGTTCGGTGAAAAAAGGAAATACTCGCCCTGCAACGACCAGTATCAACAAGATAATGGTCGCAATCACCAGTTGTAAACCTGTCGCCGCGCTGTCCGCTAACAAGCCTAATTTATCAGCATGAATCAAGCCGTTACCCACAGCTAAAACCAATAAAATAGCGATGAACATCAGATTACGATAATTTTTGGTTTTTAGAATAGGTTGACTGACTTGATAGGCAAGTACGGGTAAAAAAGCAAAATCGATCAAGGCGATTAAGCCGTCAGGCAATAAGCCTGCATAAAACGGTACGATGCGTCCGTACAACCATAATAAACACAGCCCCGCGAGTTTATCGCCCGTCGCAGTCGCTTGCCCTGTCCAGTTTTTAACCGCTGTTAATAAAAATCCCGCAATCACCGCGACCGAGTACCCCAATAACATTTCATGGGCGTGCCATTCATTGGGAGCAAAATAATTAGTCAGCGTCAATGTGCCTTTAAAAAGACCGTTCCACACTATGATAAGCAGTAATGCGGATAATCCAGCTAGAGCAAAAAAAGCCCTAAATCCTAAATTAAACAGTGGAGTATCAAAGATTTTTTGTGTTTTCATGGGTATTTTTCTAGCCAGTCTAGTTCAGCATTTGAGAATCCCGCAATTATACGCATTTCTCTATTAAAAGGTCCTTTTGGCTTACCACCGACATAATATTGTGTAATCAGTTGTTGATATTTAGCCTCTGGTTCAAAACCTTGTTGCTCACAAACAGTCTTAAACCAATAAGAACCGCGTTCTACATGACCGACTTCATCAGTGAGTATGCGTGTTAATAACGCAACACTGGCTTCATCACCTACGCTGTTGAATTTTTCAATCAACGCGGGAGTCACATCTAAACCTCGTGCTTCCATACAGCGTGGAATCAATGCCAACCGTGCCAATAAATCATGCGCTGTTTCTCTGGCATGATCCCATAAGCCGCCATGCGCAGGTAAATCACCGTAATTACATCCCATCGCCTGTAAATGGCTACGGATTAATTCAAAATGTTGCGCCTCCTCATCGGCAACTCGTAACCAATCCTGATAGAATGCTTCAGGCATTCCACGAAACCGATAAACAATATCCCACGCCAAATAAATAGCCATAAATTCAACGTGAGCAATGGCATGAAAAAAAGCCACAATACCCTCAGGCGTAGTCAATTTACGTTTAGGCATAGCACGCGGGGCTAACAACACGGGTTTATCGGGAAAACTTACCGTAGTAATCTCCAGCACGGGGACATCTTCACTAAAACTTAAGGTTTTATTGGCTAATAGTTGCCACGCATGATGCGTCAACGCCAATTTTTCATCGATAGCGGTGTCATGCAAACAAGCGGCAGCGCACACAAATATATTTTTCATTACAGGTTCATAAACATGGTTAGAGTATTAGATTTTTTAGGTTTATTGTTTTATTGCGCGTTAATTTATTGGCTGTCCGATCAAGAGACTTTACCAACACCACATTTGTTTGAAAATCAGGATAAAGTGATTCACTTCGGTGCTTATTTTGTCATGGGGCTATTCGCATGGCGCAGTTTTAAACACCTAATTAGTACGCCTATTATACTGGCTTTAGTCAGTATCGTTTTTTGCAGTTTATACGGTGTATCCGATGAATGGCATCAATCGTTTGTAGTGGGGCGTGTTTCTGATGTGGTTGATTGGTTAGCTGATACTAGCGGCGCAATTGCTGGCGTTTTTTTCCTGCATAAACTACCAAAACAGCAAGACTAAGAGTGTGGAGTGCAAGCTTTTCTTGCAAAGCCTGACCTCCGTGTAGTGAAACCTTTGGTGCTAGTTTTTAAATCATAAATTGAATTCAGCAATGGATAGAGGTACGAAGCCGTTTTCATCAGGGAGAAGACGTGGAGGTCTTTCATCACTTTATCAGCCTACACAGCTGACTGAGTAATAGGTTCGTACGCTGATAAGTTAATCATTATAGACATAAAAATAGGAGTCCAATGGCTTTAGTCATTGACTAGAAAACAGCTAAAGCTGTTTTACTCCGACATCACTTTTTCTGTTCATGGCGGGGAGTAACTTAATGCCTACGCTACAATTGTCGATTTTTTTTTTTGGTAATGCTTATAATAACGTTATTTTCGATTTAACAAATAATGGTACTGCCATCAATGGAACAATTTATACCCGGTCAACGCTGGATTAGTAACACCGAGTCAGAGCTTGGTTTAGGTCTTATACTGGAAACCAGTTTTAAACGTGTCACGGTGCTATTTTTAGCCAGCAATGAAAAGCGTCTGTATGCAGTTGATAACGCGCCATTGACGCGCGTCAAATTTTCAGCGGGCGATGTCATCGAATCAATTGATGAAGAAAAAATGCAAGTCGTGGAAGTCGTTGAGAAAGACGGTTTACTTATTTACCAGTGTAAAAATGCGTCTGGCGATTTGCTTGAGTTAGAGGAGATTGAACTCAATCATCATATTCAATTTAATAAACCCCAAGACCGTTTATTTACGGGGCAAATTGATCCAACGAGCTGGTTTTTATTGCGTTATGAAACATGGCGCAGATTGCAGCAGCATCAACAATCCCCTGTGAAGGGTTTGTTAGGCGGTCGTGCATCACTGATTCCACATCAGTTATTTATTGCTCATGAATCCGCTAATCGTTCTGCGCCACGCATTATGCTTGCCGATGAAGTAGGCTTGGGTAAAACCATTGAAGCAGGGCTGATTTTGCATCACCGTTTGATTAATGGGCTAAGCAAGCGGGTGTTGATTATTGTCCCAGAAAGCCTATTGCATCAGTGGTTAGTGGAAATGCGCCGCCGTTTTAATTTGCGCTTTAGCATTTTTGATGAAGCCCGTTGTCTGAGTGAATTTGGGGGTGATGGCTTTGATGAAGAAGAGGAGGATGGTTGTTCTGCGAGTGATAATCCATTTTTAAACGAGCAGCTTATTTTATGTAGTCAAAGTTTTTTTGCTAATTATCCGCGCCGTCAACAACAAGCGTTAGCGGTGGATTGGGATATGGTGATTGTCGATGAGGCGCATCATTTGGCATGGAGTGAGCAAGCACCTAGTTCTGAGTATTTATTTGTCGAACAACTGGCGCAATTATCGCCTAGCTTAATATTGTTGACCGCAACGCCTGAGCAATTGGGCAAAGAAAGTCATTTTGCGCGATTACGTTTGTTAGACCCCGACCGTTTTTATAGTTTTGCAGCATTTATCGAAGAAGAACGCTTGTTTGAGCCTGTCGCTGATGCGGCAAAATTATTGCTCGCTGATGAAGCTTTGAATGAGAATGCTACTGCGCTGTTAGGTTCATTACTGAAAGACGATAATGTTAGTGGTCTACTAAGCAATCTTCACGATGCAGAAAAATCAGCCTCTGCCCGTGCCGCGTTGATTAAAATATTGTTAGACCATCATGGGACTGGACGCATTTTATTTAGAAACTCACGGCAAACCGTGCAAGGTTTTCCAGAGCGTGAACGTCATGGCTACGCGCTGGATGGTGTGGCTTCGGATGCTGATTTACAACAAGACCCGCGTTATTTGTGGTTAGTTAAACAAATCAAAAAATTGGCAGGCAAAAAAGCCCTGTTAATTTGTAAACACGCGCAAACAGCGGTGGATTTAGAATTAACGCTTAGAAATCGTGCGGGTATTGCGTCGGCTGTGTTTCATGAAGGCATGAGTATCATCGAACGCGACCGTGCTGCTGCGTATTTTGCCGATCAAGACAGCACGGCGCGATTATTAATTTGTTCAGAAATCGGTAGTGAAGGCAGAAACTTTCAATTTGCTCATCATTTGATTTTATGGGACTTGCCGACTAATCCTGATTTATTGCAACAACGTATCGGACGTTTGGATAGGATTGGGCAAAAACATATTATTCAAATTCACATTCCTTACTTACAACACAGTGAGCAAGCGGTGTTGTATCACTGGTATGACGAGGGTTTGAATGCGTTTCGTAGTAATAGCTCCGCCGCTGCGCGAGTCGCTGATGTGTTACATGATGAACTTATCGCGGTACTAACTAGCGATAATAAAAGCGAAATTGATGCGTTTGTTGCCAAAACCAAAGCCCTTAATAGCGAGCTGGAAATACTTATGCACAATGGACGCGATCAATTATTGGAACTTAATTCTTGTCGCAAAGAAGAAGCCGATGTCTTGATTGCGCAACTCAATAGCTATGAAAAAGAAGGCACGTTATGGCCCTACATGGAAGATTTATTTGAATGTTATGGTGTGGAGTCTGAATTCCATTCGACAGATTGTTTTATTGTCAAACCTAGCGATCATTTGCGGGTGTCGCATTTTCCTGAATTACCAGAAGAGGGGATGACTATTACCGCTAATCGAGCCTGTGCCTTGGCGCGTGAAGAGATACAATTTTTAACGTGGGAGCATCCTTTAGTGACTGCGGCAATGGATATGGTGTTATCCAGTGAAACAGGTAATGCCACTATCAGTGTTATTAAACATCCTGAGCTACGCGGTGGGCAGTTTTTGTTGGAATGTTTATTTATTGTCGAATGCAGTGCGCCTGCTGAATTACAAATTGGACGTTTTTTGCCGCATACGCCGATTCGCATTTTAATCGATCAGGCTCAAAAAGATTTAACCGATAGTATTGCACACTCAGATTTAGAGGAAACAGGGCGAACCTTTGATAAGCAACAAATCATCGCTTTTTTAAATAAACAACGGATGCCGATTACTAAATTATTAACCGCTGCTGAAAATATCGCTGATACGCATAAACAGCAGTTGATTGATGAGGCAACCAAAGCCATGCTCGATTCTTTATCGACGGAAATTAAACGCTTAGTGCGGTTACAAAAGGTAAATTCGACTATTAAAAGCGAAGAAATTGAACAGCTTAAAGATATGACGCTGTTAGCGCATGAGAATATTCAAGCCGCGCAATTACGCTTGGATGCAGTGCGTTTTGTTATTACCAGTTAATCGTGTTTCATGGAGTGCAAGCTTCGGTTTGTACTCCTTCCATTATTTTTAAACGGAATTCTCATGCTAGTTTTCATCAGTCTTAGTATTGCTATTTGTTTTCTTATAGAAACAGCAAGCCCATTGCAAACCATACTGGCATCACCGCCGTTTATTTATGTGGGCTTAACGGGTGCGTTACTGAGTATTGTGGCAGTATTTTTTAAAAAACTACGCGATAACATTGGCTATGATGCTTTTTCCAGTAGCACATTATTACTCTGGTTTGCCTATTGGAAGCCGATGCCATTATTTAATGGCGATTCTCCCATTTTCTTTTATTTTCCGTTGTATTTAGCCTTGATGGCGGCTTTTTTTACGTTGCTGTTAATTAATCAAAGCCAACGAATTGATAAAGAAAGTCTAAAGTATATGCAGCATCTCGACAAAGAACGGGTAATGCCATCTTGGTCGTTGATGCTGTGTGTACTAGGTAGTTTGGAAGTTACTCAGCATTATATGCTGTATCCCGTTTTGATGACCTTGCTTATGTTGCGTTTTGCTTTTTCGAGATGTCTGCAAGAGAATCAGATGTAAGTAACGTTTTATCGTTTAACGATGGTGAGGCGGTTTTTTGCCAGTGCTTTTGCCTTTAGCAGCTTTGCTTGTCGCTTTTACCTTGCTCCCAGCTTTAGCTTTACTTGCCACCTTTACTTTGCCTCCAGCCTTATGTCTATTTAGCACATGGCTTACTCTATAATGCTTGGTTTGGCGATGCGCTATGTGGTCAGAATTCTCATCCTCTGTAGAAGAAATTACCGCCATTGATCCATTACCACAACCAAGCTGATGAGGTGGTGGAGTTCCTGTGTTGGTGACGGCAGTTTCAATATGTGTGGTTGGATTGGCTGTGTATTGATTGCTAAAACCTGCGTCCATCATGTCTATCATTAACTGGTAACGTTGTGGGCTGCTCATACCACCTAATACCACCCCAATTAATCTTTTGCCATTTTGACTAGCGGTAGAAATCAAGTTATAGCCAGAACCACAGGTAAAGCCCGTTTTCATGCCCTCTGCACCTGGATAATGCGCGGTAAATTTATTGATAGCCTGTAGCTCCATACCCCTAAAAATAAAACTATGTGCTGAAAAATAGGGATAATAATCGGGGAAATTATTGAGTGTTTTCCATGCCAATAGCCCTAAATCTCTGGCGGTACTGACTTGCCAAGGATGCGGCAAACCTGTTGCATTCATGAAATGGGTATCGGACATACCGATGCTATGGGCTTTCGCGGTCATTTTTACCGCAAAACTTTCCTCAGTACCACCGATATGCTCAGCAAGCACTACCGCTGCATCATTTGCAGAGCGAGTAATCAACGCCAATATCGCTTCTTCAACGGTTAGGGTTTCGCCAACGCGCAACCCCAACTTACTATTAGGTTGACGTGACGCATGATAAGAGGTGCTTAGAGGATCTTGTAATTGAATTTGTCCCTTATTTAACGCATCAAATGCCATATAGATGGTCATTAATTTAGTTAACGAGGCGGGATACCATGATTGTGTCGATTCTATTTCGTTTAATACACCGCCATTGCTTGCATCAACTAGGATAGCAGCATGACGGGCATGACTGACTTCAGAGACGGAAAATAAGCAAACAGACATAACAACAAAGAAAATTAATTTCACAGACTTCATTTAAAAAGGGAGGCTAATGGTTAGGTTGGGTGGGTACAAGTTCTACAAAACGAACGCTAAATTATAGGTGTGAATTTTACAGATATACGCATTCTGCCGTAGTTTGCTAATCACACATTTAGGTATATAGAATCGAGACATCACTAATGGGCGGTTATTCTACCAAACGAATGCGGCTAAAAAGTTATTTTTTATTTATCGGGTATGACATAATTATTTGTGAGTCTTGCAGCGGGTTAAATTCGTAGTTCTGTATGAATATATGGGCTGTATGAAGCATTATAATCATGATTAATTTATTATTTAGCGTTTGACGCACTTAATATTTCCAGATATTATTACACAGTTATGTTGAACAGATTACCCGAAATCATAGAACCTTTACACTTGGCTGATAAACGCGGCGAATTAAAAGGTCAAATCCCCGTTAAGAGCTTAAGTCGAATAGCTGAACTGTTGTTTGATGATTCAGGCTCAGTGACTGTGGAACTTTTTTTTGGTCGGGAAGGACACTTGCCTAAAATTGAGGGACGGATTCAAACGGTTCTGCAATTGAAATGTCAGAGTTGTTTACAAGCGATAGAATGGACGGTCGATAACGTTGTTAGATTAGGCATCGTCAAGACAGTCGATCAAGCTAACCGCTTAGCTGAAGACTATGAACCGTTGCTTGTCGAAGTAGAGACGATGAGACTTAGCGATCTTATTGAAGACGAGTTATTGCTCAGTTTGCCTACCTATCCCAAACATGAACATAATTGTTTTGTCGCAAATCCTGACAATAACAACACGAATACACCCACGCGTGACGCACAACCAACGCGTGAAAACCCTTTTTCAATCTTAGCCAAGCTAAAAAATACTGGAGATTTATAATGGCCGTACAGAAAAGTAAAGTAACCCGTTCAAGACGTGGTCAACGTCGTTCGCACGATGCGTTAACAGCAAAAGCATTGTCCCAAGATCCAATTACAGGTGAAATGCACTTACGTCACCACATGACTCCTGAAGGTTATTTCAAAGGTCGTCAAATCGTTGGTTCTGCGGTTGAAGAAGATTAGTCGTCTTTTTTACGCTTAGTATGATGCACTGCCGAATCAGTTCTGATTCGGCTTTTTTACAATAACGGTGGAGTCATTCGTCAGCGTGAGTTTAACTATTTCGATTGATGCAATGGGCGGGGATTTTGGACCCAAAGTGACTATTCCTGCGTCATTGGATTGTTTAAAAAATAATCCAGACTTAACGCTAATTTTAGTAGGTAACGAAGCGGTGCTTGAGCCGTTGTTGACACAAGAATTAGTCGATTATTCAGGCAGGCTCTCTATTCAACACGCCTCTCAGTGTGTGGAAATGGATGAATCTCCCGCAAAAGTTCTAAAAAATAAAAAAGATTCTTCTATGCGCGTTGCCATTAATTTGGTGCGTGATGGGCGTGCGGATGCGTGCGTCAGTGCAGGCAATACAGGGGCATTAATGGCAACTGCTCGTTTTGTGTTGAAGATGATTCCAGGGATTGATCGCCCCGCGATTATTTCTACTCTGCCTTCTATTCATGGGCATACTCATGTATTAGATCTAGGGGCAAATGTCGATTGTACTGCTGAGCATTTGTTTCAGTTTGCGGTGATGGGTAATGAATTGGTGAAAGCAGTCGAAGGTATTGATAGCCCACGCGTGGGTTTATTGAATATCGGCGAAGAAGATATGAAAGGTAATGAGCAGGTTAAATCAGCGGCGAAATTACTGGAGAATTCGTCACTAAATTACATTGGTTATGTTGAAGGCGATTCATTAAATGCGGGTTCAGTAAAAGTTGATTTGATTGTTGCCGATGGTTTTGTCGGTAATGTTGCACTTAAATCCATTGAAGGCGCGGCAAAAATGATCGGCTTTGCGTTAAAAGCAGCCTTTAGCAAAAATTATTTGACTAAATTAGTTGGATTTATAGCATACCCTGTGTTGAAATCCTTTAAGCAACGCATTGATCCACGGCTTTACAATGGCGCGAGTTTCCTTGGTTTACGAGGCTTGGTGATTAAAAGTCATGGCGGTGCTGATGTGTTAGCGTTTAAAACCGCGATTCAACTGGCTGAGGTTGAAGTCAAAAAAGATGTGATTCGCAAAATAAGCGAACAAGTTGAAAAAACCTTAGCTCTGAGAAATAACGCATGACTTATTATTCAAAAGTAATCGGCACTGGCGGTTACTTGCCCGAAAAAATTCTCACCAACGAAGAATTATCCCTGAGCGTTGATACCTCCGATAGTTGGATTTATGAGCGCACAGGCATCAAAAGTCGGCGCATTGCGGGTGCGGATGAAACTGCGTCTAGTATGGCAGAAATTGCTGCCAGACAAGCCATTGAGATGGCGCAAATTGATCCTGAAAGCATTGATTTAATTATCGTTGCTACGGGTACGCCTGACCGCGTTTATCCTAGCACAGGCTGTTTACTACAAAAGCGTTTGGGTGTTAAACACGCGGTAGCATTTGATGTGCAGGCGGCGTGTTCGGGTTCTATTTTTGGTCTAAGTATTGCCGATCAATACATTAAATCAGGTGCGGCTAAAACAGTGCTAGTGGTCGGTGCTGAAGTGTGTTCGCGCATTGTTGATTGGACAGATAGAACCACCTGTATTTTATTTGGTGATGGCGCGGGGGCAGTGTTACTGACTGCCGCAGAAGAAAAGGGTATTTTATCCACCCATATTCATTCTGACGGTGAGTATGAAGAATTGCTGTATTGCCCGACCTCTACTGAACAAAAAGCGGGCTATATCAGTATGCGCGGCAATGAAGTGTTTAAAGTTGCGGTCAATACGCTAGGCCGAATTGTTGATGAAACCCTAGAGGCCAATGATTTAGGTCAAGAGCATATTGACTGGTTAGTGCCGCATCAAGCTAACAGTCGCATTATTGCGGCAACGGCAAAAAAATTAAAACTGTCAATGGATCAAGTCATCATGACTTTGGAAACTCAAGGCAATACTTCATCGGCCTCGGTGTTGTTAGCTTTCAATGAAGGCGTGCGTGATGGGCGTATTCAACGTGGACAGATCGTATTATTGGAAGCATTTGGAGCAGGATTCACTTGGGGTTCTGCCTTAATTAAATATTAACGATGGTGTAATGATGAACAAACAAACCTACAGTTTAGCTTTTGTTTTTCCAGGACAGGGTTCTCAATCTGTCGGTATGTTGAACGATTTGGCGGCGAGTTATCCTGAAGTCAAACATATCTTTGAACGCGCATCGGATGCGTTAAGTCAAGATTTATGGTCGTTGGTTAGCAAAGGCTCAGAAGAAGAGCTTAATCAAACCCAGAATACGCAACCTGCGATGTTAGCGGCGGGTTTTGCGGTTTGGAATGTCTGGTGTCAACACAGTACAGTGCGTCCAGATTGGGTGGCGGGTCATAGTTTAGGCGAATATACCGCCTTAGTGTGCGCCAGTGCGATTCATTTTGAAGATGCAATTAAATTAGTGGCGACCAGAGCGCGATTAATGCAGGAAGCAGTGCCTACGGGCGTGGGTGCAATGGCGGCTATTTTAGGTTTGCAAGATCATGAAGTGGTTAAAGCCTGCACCGAAGCGGCGGGTAATGAAATAGTGTCGGCAGTCAATTTTAATTCGGCTGGACAAGTGGTGATTGCGGGCAATGTGGCAGCCGTTGAAAGAGCGATGGTTATCGCAAAAACAATGGGGGCAAAACGTGCGCTATTATTACCCGTCAGCGTACCATCACATTGTGCATTGATGCACCCTGCCGCTGAAAAACTGAATGAGTATTTACAAAATACTGTCATTAATTCACCCAAAATGACGCTGATCCATAATGTCGATGTCGCCTCACACAGTGCGCCTGAAGTCATTCGTCATGCCTTAAAAGAACAATTGTATAGACCTGTCAACTGGGTGGACAGTATTAAATTTATGAACGACCAAGGCGTTACTCGTTTTGTTGAATGTGGTCCAGGTAAGGTATTAATTGGACTTAATAAACGCATCGCTAAAGATGCCGAGCATTACAGCATTTATAACCCAGAAACCTTGAATGAGGCATTGGAGAAAATTCATGACTAAAAAAATCGCTTTAGTGACAGGAGCAAGTCGCGGTATTGGCAAAGCAATAGCTCAACGATTAGCCGAAGATGGTTTTTTTGTCGTTGGTACTGCAACCTCTGACAGTGGTGCGGAGGCAATTAGTACCTTCTTAGCTGAAAATGGCATAGGCAAAAAACTAAATGTTGCCGATGCTGAATCGATTGCTGAGTTTATCAAAGCTGTTAATGATGAAATCGGCGTACCCGCCGTACTGGTAAATAATGCAGGTATTACCCGCGATAATTTACTGATGCGCATGAAGGATGAAGAATGGGATGACATCATCAACACCAATTTAACGTCAGTGTTTCGCATGAGCAAAGCGGTATTGCGTGGCATGACGAAAGCCAAAACAGGGCGTATCATTAACATTTCTTCTGTGGTTGGCAGTACAGGTAATGCAGGACAAGCCAATTATGCAGCAGCGAAAGCGGGCATGATCGGTTTTGCTAAATCACTAGCAAAAGAAGTTGGTTCGCGCAATATTACTGTCAATACGGTAGCACCTGGTTTTATCGATACCGATATGACACGCGAGTTAAGTGGTGAGATTAAAAATGCTTTACTGGCTGGCATTCCGCTCGCTCGTTTAGGCGCAGCTAAAGAAATTGCCCATACCGTTTCCTTCCTAGCCTCTGAAGGAGCGGCTTACATTACAGGCGAAACCATTCATGTCAACGGTGGCATGTTTATGCCTTAATATTGTGATATTGTAAAAATATCAAGTATAATTCCACCCCGCCGTCTGGAGTTTCCAGTAACGGGATTTCTAGTAAAAACCAATAACAATACTATTGTAAGTTAGGTCTACAAACTTACAGGTTGAGGAAAATAATTATGAGTAACATTGAAGAACGAGTAAAAAAGATTGTTGCAGAGCAGTTGGGCGTTAAAGAAGCCATCGCAAATGACGCTTCATTCGTGGATGACCTTGGTGCAGATTCTCTGGATACAGTTGAGCTCGTTATGGCTCTCGAAGAAGAATTTGAATGTGAAATTCCAGACGAAGATGCTGAGAAAATTACCACAGTTCAGCAAGCTATTGATTATGTAACAAAAAATACTTGATATTGATAGTTAGTGGGTGAACAGTTGTTCATCCACTAAATATACCCCTCCTGATTTCCTCCTTCTTTTTTCTTACGGTACATTACATTGAGCAAACGTCGAGTTGTAATAACTGGATTAGGCGCAGTCACGCCTTTAGCCAATACAGTCGCAGATACTTGGACAGGTATTATTAATGGCAAAAGTGGCATTAGCCCTATTGATTCTTTTAACATCACGCCTTTTGCCACTACCTTTGGTGGTGTCATCCGCAATTTTGATGTAACTCAATATATTGCTGAAAAAGATGCTAAACGTATGGATGGTTTTGTCCATTACGGACTTGCAGCAGGCTGTCAGGCGTTTGAAGACTCAGGTTTAGAAGTCACTGAAGCCAATGCTGAACGCATCGGCGTTGCCATAGGTTCAGGTATCGGTGGTATCACGGGCATAGAAGAATGCTATGCCACTTATGAAAAAGGTGGTCCCCGCCGCATTTCGCCGTTCTTCGTACCTGGCAATATCATTAACATGATTTCTGGCAATTTATCTATTAAATATGGATTGAAAGGTCCTAATTTTGCCATTGTCACCGCTTGCGCGACAGGTACACACAATATCGGTGATGCGGCTAGATTAATACAATATGGCGATGCAGATGTCATGATTGCAGGCGGTGCGGAACGCTGTACTTCATCACCCACTGCTATGGGTGGATTTGCTTCTGCAAAAGCCTTATCACGCCGTAATGATGACCCACAAGCGGCAAGCCGTCCGTGGGATAAAGACCGTGATGGTTTTGTTCTTAGTGATGGTGCAGGTGTGGTAGTTCTTGAAGAATTGGAACACGCTCTTGCGCGTGGTGCAAAAATTTACGCTGAATTAGTCGGTTATGGTATGAGCGGCGATGCTTATCATATTACTACCCCGTCCGCAGGTGGCGAAGGCGCGGCGCGTTGTATGCGTAACGCTATGCGTGATGCAGGTTTGAATGTTGACCAAATTGATTACATCAATGCACACGGTACATCAACTCCCGCAGGTGATGTCGGCGAAACCCACGCTATGAAAGCCGCGTTAGGCGATCATGCCTATAAAATTGCTATCAGCTCAACCAAATCAATGATTGGTCACATGCTTGGTGCGGCAGGTGGTATTGAAGCGGTTTTAAGTGCGTTAGCCATTAAAAACCAAATCGCTCCTGCAACTATCAACCTAGACAACCAAGATCCAGAATGTGATCTGGATTACATCCCCAACATCGCCAGAGATATGAAAATTGATGTTGCTATGTCTAACTCGTTTGGTTTTGGTGGCACTAACGGCACGTTAATATTTAAACGTTATTCGTAGGTCGGAATAAGCCTGTTTGAGCGTAAGCGAGAATAGGCGTTTCCGACATCGCATAAGTTTGTCGGAAACGCCCGCCCTGCGCTACCGCTTGGACTGGCTTATTCCGACCTACATGACTAGGGAGTAATCAAATTGTCAATGAACCAACAACCTTGTCCTGTTTGTGCATCAATGTCTACAGCTTTGGATGTAGTGGATTTTAATAAATCTTGTGAAGAACCAAGAGGGAAATATCTTCCGCTTTCTGGTATTCCTATTTATTATTTTCTGTGTGATAACTGTGATTTTTGTTTTTCGCCAGAAATATGCGCGTGGTCAATCAACGATTTTGAAACAAAAATTTATAACAACGATTATGTGATGGTTGATCCAGATTATGTTGATAACCGCCCCAGACAGAATGCGGAGTATCTAGTCAATATGTTTTCTAATCAAAAAGCCGCGATTAGACATCTTGATTACGGCGGTGGTGAGGGAATGCTTAGCCGTTTATTGCGTGAACAAGGTTTTGATTCTACATCGTATGATCCATTTGTTGATAAGCATATAACAAATGAGGAGCTAGGAAAATTCAACTTAATTACTGCGTTTGAAGTATTTGAACACGTTCCTTCGGTCAATGAGCTTAAAAAAAAATTGGTATCGCTACTTAGTGATGATGGCATTATTTTGTTTAGTACGCTGTTATCAGATGGGCATATTAAGCGTCACGAAAGATTAACGTGGTGGTATGCTTCACCAAGAAATGGGCATATTAGTTTGTATTCAAATAAGAGTCTTTCTATCATAGCGGAGCAGGAGCAATTTGCATTCGGTAGTTTTTCTGACGGATTTCATATCTTTTGTCATCGTGTTGTTCCAATATGGGCGAGTCACATTATAACGTGATAAGCTTTGTACTGCATACGTTAGGTTGTTATGGATGAGCTTACGAACCCCAACCCGTAAGGCTGATTAGCTCGTAGGGCGGAATACGCTACGCTATTTCGCCCTACGCACTAACGTACAAACCAAGGGTTTGAACTCCAGAATCGGAGTCCAAACCCTTGGTTTGTACGATTGCAGTCGCGTAAGATGGGCTGGCAATAGCCAACAAAACCCACGAATATGTTGGGTTGCAAAAAGCGGCAATCCAACCACAATTACAACATCATGATACTGGTCAACGGCATACCCCAAACCCACATTGAAATCAGCGACCGTGGTTTGCAATACGGTGATGGTTTATTTGAAACCCTCACCGTGAACAACGGCAAACCCATGTTCCTGACACAGCATTTAAACCGCTTAATAAACGGTTGCCAACGTCTACAACTTCCTGCACCAGACACGAATTTATTACAGGCTGAAATCCAGCAACTGTGTCAAAACACTAAACAGGCAGTCCTAAAAATTATCATCACACGCGGTAGTGGTGGGCGTGGTTATCGTCAATCCGATGATATTCACAGCACGCGAATATTAAGTCTGCATCCGTTTCCAGTTTATCCAGACAGCTATGCACAAGGTATTACCGCTCGATTTTGTTCAACGCGCTTAGGCTTAAATCCGACATTGGCAGGCATGAAACATCTTAACCGCCTTGAACAAGTATTAGCGCGGGCTGAATGGAATGATGACAGTGTGCAGGAAGGTATTATGCTGGATATAAATAATCGCGTGATTGAAGGTACGATGAGCAATCTTTTTTACCGTAAAAACAATCAGCTTTACACGGCTGACCTGACACAATCAGGGGTTGCTGGTATCATACGCGGTATAATTATCAACCATGAATCAGTTATCGAACACCACTTTACTCAGGATGAATTATTAGATGCAGATGAAGTATTCGTGTGTAATTCCGTTATCGGTTTATGGGGCATCAAACAACTTACTCACCGTACATTTGCTATTGGTCATAACACCAAACAATTACAGCATTGGCTCACAGAACAGGCATTACTATTACAATGATTAAAAGGCTCTTCTTTCTTTTTTTGCTTGCCTTAAGTTTTGCCAGCGGCTGGTTTATCAGTGGCTATCAAAATGCCTTAAAAGCCCCAACAGTGATTGGTCAGCCTGTTACCATTGAAATTGCCAAAGGCGATTCTTTTAGACAAATTATTCACAAACTGCGTGATCAACACTTATTTATGCAGCCATTGTGGTTTAAAGTCCTTGCCATACAAACCCATGCAGTCAGAAAAATAAAAACGGGCGAATATGAACTGGCTACAGGCGCGACCATCTCCGATATACTTGCCTTATTCGTGTCAGGCAAAGCCAAGCATTACTCTATAACGTTTCCCGAAGGGCGTAATTTCAAAGAAATGCTACAAGTGATGGAAAAAAATCCTGATCTTGAGCATACCTTGAAAGAGTTGAGCAATGAAGCTTTAATGGCTAAGCTAGGCGCGAGCGAAAAACACCCAGAAGGACTATTTTTTCCTGATACCTACTTTTTTGAAAAACACACGACTGATGTTGCGTTGTTAAAAAGGGCTTACGACAAAATGCAGTTGGTGTTACAACAAGAATGGTTTAATAAAGCCGAACACCTGCCGTTTAATACCCCTTATGAAGCCTTGATACTCGCTTCTATCGTGGAAAAAGAAACAGCAGCCAAAGCCGAGCGCACCCAAATAGCAGGGGTATTTAGTCGCCGCTTAACTCAAGGTATGATGCTACAAACCGATCCTACTGTGATTTATGGCATGGGCGATAGTTATCAAGGCAATATTCGTTCAGAAGACCTACACACAGAAACACCTTACAACACTTATAAAATAAAAGGCTTACCGCCAACACCTATCGCTATGCCAGGTCGTGAGGCGATTTATGCCGCATTACATCCAGACCAAAGTAAAAACAGCATTTACTTTGTATCACGCGGCGATGGCACCCACGTTTTTTCCACCACTTTAGATGAACATAATCAAGCAGTAAACCAATTTCAAAGGCAAAAACCATGAGTCGCGGCAAATTTATCACCCTAGAAGGCGGTGAAGGCGTAGGAAAAACCACCAACTTAAGCTTCATCAAAGATTATTTACAACAACAGGCTATTCCCGTTACCGTCACCCGCGAACCAGGTGGCACAGCACTTGCCGAAAAAATACGCCAGTTAGTGCTAGATAAGGACAGCGAAAGCATTAGTGATACTACCGAATTATTACTCATGTTCGCCGCTAGAGCGCAACACATCCAACACGTCATCGAACCTGCTCTGGCTCAAGGTCATTGGGTATTATGTGACCGTTTCACTGATGCAACTTACGCCTACCAAGGCGGTGGACGTGAATTATCTATCGCTACCATTGCTTTGTTAGAACAGCTAGTACAAGGCGAATTAAGACCAGACTTAACGCTATTGCTGGACGCGCCTATCGAAATAGGCATGGAACGCGCTCAAAAACGCAGTGCGTTTGACCGCTTTGAAGCGGAGAAAATCAGCTTTTTTACACGGGTACGGAATATGTATCTCAGTCGCGCTGCACAACAACCAGACCGTATCAAAGTGATTCAAGCCAATCAATTGTTGGTCAATGTGCAAAACGATATTATTGAGGTATTAACTGATTTTATTAAATAGCCGATAAAAATTAGCCGTAGACAATTCGGTAATTTCTTCAACTGACACGCCGCGCAATTTTGCAATTTGTTCAGCGACAAAACGCACATAAGTTGGATAATTTGGTCTACCACGATGTGGCACGGGAGCTAGATACGGAGAATCAGTTTCGATTAGAAAGCGGTCAGCGGGGACTTTTTTTGCCACTTCTTGAATTTCTTTGGCACTGTTAAAAGTCACTATGCCTGAAAAGGAAATATAAAAATTCAAATCCAAAGCTTGTTCGGCAAATTCCCAGTCTTCGGTAAAACAATGAATAATGCCACCGACTTCTTGCGCATTTTCTTCTTTCAAAATACGCAAAGTATCTTGTTTTGCTTCACGCGTGTGAATAATCAAGGGTTTTTTTAGAGTTTTAGCGGCATTAATATGATTGCGAAAACGTTGGTGTTGCCAGTTTAAATCGCCCGTGCTGCGAAAATAATCCAAACCTGTTTCACCGATAGCAATGACTTTATCGATTGATCCTAAGGCAATCAGTTCATCAACCGTTGGTTCTTGACCTTCATGAACATTAGGATGCACACCCACGGACACAGAAATTTGTGGATAATTCTCCACCATCTCCAGCATAGCGGGATAAGCCTCCAAGTCGATAGCGATACAGAGTAAATGTTCGATATGACTATTTTTCACTTCCTGCATAAAACAAGAAAAGTCATTTTGATACGGTTTTAGATCAAGACGATCTAAGTGGCAATGTGAGTCTATCAACATAATTACATGGTATGAGTTGGGCGGTCAGATTCTGCCGAACCTGCCAGATAAGTTTCGATTTTATTGCGTGCTTCGATGCTTTTAGCGTCTTTGACATTAAATTGGACACCAACACCAGAAACGCGATGAATCTCACAATTAGGCGGGGTTTTCCAAATCACTTTGCCTGCAATCGGTAAGCGATCTGATTCTTCCACAATGTGTAACAATATAAATACTTCTTGCCCCATTGCGTATTCTCGCGGGGTAGGAACAAATAAGCCCCCGCCGATGACAAATGGCATATAGGACGCATATAAGCCTGCCTTATCTTTAATCGATAAGTTCAATACACCGCCTTGTCTGGCGGGTGATGGTGTAAGTTCTGACATTTTAACGACTCCGATTGAGTTCAGACCATTGTATTAAAATTTCTTCAAACAGCGATTGCTTATTGATGGGGGTTTCTAATCGCGCTCGACTGAGTAACAGTAAATCGTACAAGCGATACAATCCCTTTAGTGAGAGCGATTGCGTCAAGCCCTGTAACTGCGTGTGTAAATCTGGATTATACAAGCTATCGGCATGATTTTGATAAGCACATTTAATTAAATCCACCACCCAAGACGTTAGCCAAAATAATAATGGCGTTTCAGGTAGCTTAAGCCACTGTTCAGCAATCAATATCGGGTGAGTTTGGCGTTTTGCAACCTCTAGCCACTGTTTAAAACATTCATTACGCACAGCAAGTGTTCCGTCTTTAGCATAATTTAATGCCAATAACGGCGCACCTTGTGCCAATCCTAATAACACGGCAGTGTCGTCTTTTACGGATTGAGTTTTTAACCAGCTCAACACTGTAGTTTTTATCGGGCATGGCAATGGCTAATTTTTGACAACGACTGCGAATCGTTGCAGGGAGTTTGCTCTGTCTTTCGCTGATTAACACAATGACGGTGCGTTCGTTAGGTTCTTCTAAGCATTTTAAAAACGCATTAGCAGAGGCGTTATTAAGCTTGTCTGCTGGGTTAAGAATCACCACCCGATAGCGTTCAAACTGCGGTTTGAGGTTGAGTTTAGTGATTAAGCTACGAATTTGGTCAATTGCAATGCTGGTTTTACCTTCATCGGGTTGCAGCAACATAAAATCAGGATGGGTTTGTGCCTTTAGCAACAAACAACTATGACAATGCCCACAGGCATGACTATCAGCGTTTGGCTGTTCACACAATAATGCGCCAGCAAACTGTTTGGCAAGCTCCATTTTACCAACGCCTTTACCGCCTGTAATCAATAAAGCTTGTGGAATGCGCTGTTGCTGAATGTAACTGTGTAAATGTGTCCAGTGCGAGTGTTGCCAAGGAAGTGTGGTCATGTTCTAGCAAAGAGAGTTAAAAAAGTTGGTAAGATTATAAATCATGCGTAACAAATTTCCTGAAAATACCATCAAGCTATGCACACACTATGTTTTTGGTGTTTTTCGTGGCAGAACAGAAAACAGTCGAAACTACGTCCACTATCATAGATAATACCCAACTGTTTAACTGCCCATTCGTTCTCCATGAAGTTGGAAAAAATAAAACTTTCGGGTTTTAAATCATTTGTCGATCACACGGTTATTCCTATTACTAGCAATCTAACGGCTATCGTAGGTCCGAATGGTTGCGGTAAATCGAATATTATTGATGCCGTGCGTTGGGTAATGGGCGAAAGTTCAGCTAAACATTTGCGCGGCGGTAATATGGCGGATGTCATTTTTAATGGTTCGTCTACTCGTAAACCCGTCAGCACTGCGTCAGTCGAATTAGTGTTTAATAATACCGAAGGTAAAATCGGCGGCGAATATGCAGAATACGACACCATTGCCATTAAGCGGCAGGTTAGCCGTGATGGCTTGTCAGTGTATTGGCTGAATGGTTCACGCTGTCGGCGTAAAGACATTACCGATTTGTTTTTAGGCACAGGCTTGGGTTCGCGCAGTTATGCAATTATCGAACAAGGCACAATCTCGCGTATGGTGGAAGCCAAGCCCGACGAGTTGCGTGTTCATATCGAAGAAGCTGCTGGCATTTCAAAATACAAAGAACGCCGCAGTGAGACCGAAACCCGAATGCGCAACACCCGCGACAATTTGGAACGCTTGGATGATTTGCGTGATGAAGTGGAAAAGCAAATCAAGCACCTGCAAAAACAAGCCGAAAAAGCCGAAAAATATACCGAGCTTAGACAGCAAGAACGACAATTTAAGACCGAATTGTTGGCAATGCGTTGGCAAGCCTATCAACAAGCTGCCGCTCAATTAGAGATACAATTACAAAAAGTTGCCATTGAACATAATCGTTTATTTGTCGAAGTGCGTGATGTCGATAGCCATTTAGAAGTGAAACGCACTGAATACAAAACCCAGCAACAACAATTTAACGACATTCAAGGCGATTATTATCAAAGCGTTGCTGAATTAGGTAGTATTGAGCAAGCGATTAAACATGATGAACGCACTCATGAAGACACTGTATTGGACATTGGACGCTCTCAGCAACAAGCCGATTCTGCGTTAAGTGAGTTGGAAACCGATAGGCAAGCGTTGGAAGATATTAAACAAGCGTTGCTCGAAGCGGAAGAAAACTACACCGTTGCACAAGAACGCCAAGAAACCCTGTTGGATTTTCAACAAGATGCGCAACAGCAACGCCACGCATGGCAAACGCGATGGAACGACTATCAAGCTAAACACGCACGTTATAAAGAACAAGCCGTAAGCTACGCATTGCGTAGCGAACATTTAGCGCAACAACAACGGCAGTTACAAAGCCGTTTAGACAAGTTATTGGCAGAGCATGAGCAATTGTCGGAAGCGGATTTAGCCGATGATATTGAATCCTTGGAAGTCAGCATCGAGCTTATTGAAATTCAGCGTGAAGACTTGCAAGCGCAGCTCGAACAATTACAGCAACAAATTGGTGCGCAACGCCAGCACATCAAGCAACTACATGATGAGCTACATCATCGCCGCTCCGAACAGCAACAGCTTAAAGGAAAAATCACCTCGTTGGAGTTGTTACAGCAACACGCAATGGGCAAAGATAATAAAAATCTTAGTAGTTGGCTAGAACAAATGCCGACTGTGGCAATGCAATCTGGACGTTTGGCTGAATATCTGGAAGTTGAAACTGGCTGGGAAACAGCGGTGGAAACGGTATTAGGCAGTTATTTAGAGGCGATTTGTTTGGAAGATATTGGCGCGATATTGCCACATTTACCGCGTTTAATCGATGAATCATTGGCGGTGATTGGTATATCTCCCCATGACTGCCAGTCCTCCAAAGGACTGGCAGTCATTAACCAGACGAGGCTATTAACTAAAGTCCACGCACCTTGGGATTTATCCAGCTTGTTGGCTGGCATTTATTGCGCTGATGATATGGAAACTGCTCAGCGTTTAGCGGCTGGATTGCAAGCTCATGAATCCGTGATTACCAGTGATGGTGTTTGGCTAAGCAGTGGCTGGTTAAAAATTCAGCGTAGTAAAGATAATAAAACAGGCGTGTTACAACGCGAGAAACAATTACGCTTGTTTAAACAACAGCTAGAGCAGTTGCAACAAGAGATTGCGGCTTTTGAAGATCAGTTAGCTGACACCGAAGCCGCGCTAAAAGCCGCTGAACTTAATCGTGATTCCATCGCACAACAAAATAATCAATTAGGCACGGAGCTGTCACTGAAAAATTCAGAACTCAGTGCGCAATCTGCCAGATTAGAACAGCAACACCGCCGCTTACAACAAATCAACCATGAGCAACAAGAACTAAGTGTTCATCTCAATGAAACCAGCGAAGCTATCAGCGAAACCCGCGAGTTGCAAGCTGAAGCCGAAGACAGTATGGCGGAGCAAGAACAAACCAGATGCCAGTTAGAAACAGCCAATCAAGCCCTGCAATCCTCACAACATCAAACCGACCATGCGGTTAATGAAGCTAGGCAGCAAGTTTTTAGTCTGAAAGCGAAAATTGATTCATTACGGTCGTCAGAAACAATCACCAGCCGACAAATAGAACGCCTACAGTTTCAACATCAACAAGCGGTGGCGCGACTCGTTGAATTGGAAAATAAACAGCAACAAATTCGTCTCACACTTGCTGAACAAAAAACCTTGCTTACTGAGCAATCTGCTGAAAAAAATCAACTGGAACAAGGATTAAAAAAGCAGCGACAGTTTCAAGACGCGTTGGAAGCGGACATCACCGAACTAAGCAAACAACACACCCGCGCACAAAGAGCCTTAGAAAACGAAAAAGAAGCTCTCGATAAACTACGCTTTGAATGTCAAGAAAGTAAAGTGCGTGGGCAAACTGTCAATGAACAGCTCAAAGAAATGAATGCCAATGCTGAACAAGTGTTAAAAACCTTGCCTGAACAAGCACAAGAGTCTATTTGGAAACAGAAAGTAAATGATTTATCGACACAAATCGAGCGTTTAGGGTCGATTAATCTAACCGCGATTGAAGAATATAAGGCACAATCGGAGCGCATCGACTTTTTAAATACCCAACACGCCGATTTAATTGAGGCATTACAAACCTTAGAATTGGCAATTAGTAAAATTGATAAAGAAAGTCGGTTACGTTTTAAGGAAACATTCGATAAAATAAACCACGGCTTACAAGAAAAATTTCCAAAATTATTTGGAGGTGGGCAAGCTTATTTAGAATTAACTGAACAAGATTTGTTAGAATCAGGTGTTACTATTATTGCCAGACCGCCAGGAAAAAAAAATAGCAGTATTCATTTATTATCGGGTGGCGAAAAAGCATTAACAGCAGTGGCATTGGTATTTTCAATTTTTGAACTCAATCCCGCGCCGTTTTGCTTATTAGACGAAGTTGACGCACCATTGGATGATGCGAATGTTGGACGGTTTTCAAAAATGGTTGAAGAAATGTCCGCGACAGTGCAGTTTTTATATATTTCACATAACAAGGTTACAATGGAAATTTCAAAGCAGTTAGCAGGTGTTACCATGAAAGAGCCAGGTGTTTCGCGAATGGTCGCGGTTGATATTCAAGCGGCAATCACAATGGCGGAAATCTAATGGACAAAGAAATACTAAGAATTGTAATTATTGCCACGGGGCTGATTATTGTCATTGCCATGTTGACTTGGGGTTATTTGAAAGACAAAAAATCACAACGAGACATGGATTTTGATGACGACCGCGAAATACAGAAGTCGCGTAATGATTCAGAAAACAGTGACGATGACGAGGATGAAGAATATATTGAACCTTTAGGCTCTGCAATTGCTAATCCACCAGAGAGCTATTATTCGACAGACGAAGATGACGAGGAAGATGATGATTCTACTCCTGTTCAGCCGCGTCTTATTACCCCCGATATTATTCAATTTTGTTTGGCAGCCAGAGCAGCAGAAGGTTTTAATGGGCTGGATTTAATTCGTGCATTTAGAATAGCAGGGCTTAAATATGGCAATTTAAAAATATTTGAACGCATAGATGCTAATCAATTGGTCGATTTTGGTGTTGCCTGTATGGTAGAACCAGGTACATTTCCTAGTAGTAATTTAGAAAATTTTTACTGCCCAGGTATTGTATTTTTTATGCAGCCCAATGCCTTAGATGATGCACTCACTGTATTTGATGACTATGTAGAAACGATTCGTATGTTAGCGATAGAGCTAGAAGGCGATATATGGGATCACCAAAGACACCCATTGACCGAGGCGACCGTAAAAGCCATTCGTCATAGCTTGTAAGTTCTGGAGTATAAAAATCTGTTTTTATACGCCAGCTTATTACTCACTTGGAGGCTTGAATCTTGAACCTAAGCTATGAACAACTGGTTGAGCGACTCAACTTATGGAATCACGCCTATTATGTCCTCGATGATCCACTGGTCAGTGATGCTGAATACGATCACGCTTTTCGAGCCTTACTGGCAATGGAAGCTGAACATCCAGATTTAGTTAGTCCACAATCTCTCACGCAACGTGTTGGTGCAAAACCGATAGATGAATTTAAAAAAGTAGAGCATGGGGTGAAAATGCTCTCTTTAGCCAATGCGTTTTCTCTGCAAGAAACTGTCGATTTTTTTGATAAAGCCGCTAAAGAGTTGGAAGTCAGTCCATCCTCATTAGCAATATTTAGCGAACCTAAACTCGATGGTTTAGCCGTTGCCATCCATTATCATCGTGGATACTTTAGTTACGCGGCGACACGCGGTGATGGGCAAATTGGTGAAGACGTAAGCCACAACATCAAAACCATTCAATCAGTGCCGCTAAAACTCGTGACCAATTCACCGCCTGAAAAATTGGAAGTTCGCGGCGAAGTCTTCATGCCCAAAGCCGCGTTTGAAAAACTCAATCGCTTAGCTAAACAACAAAACAGCAAAGTGTTTGTGAATCCCCGAAATGCTGCTGCTGGCACAGTTCGACAAATGAATCCACAAATCGCCGCGAAACGCGATTTACAATTTATTCCCTACAGCGTTGGTGAATACCAAGGTGAGTACGAATTTACTCGTCATTCAGAAATGATCGGTTACCTTATCTCGCTAGGCTTTAAACGTAACCCGCATTGTTATGCGTTTTCAGGGAGTTTTGAGGCATTTGCCGAAAATTACCAACGCATGGAATCGCTCAGAGACAGTTTACCGATGGAAATTGACGGCATCGTCTATAAGATTGATGAGTTAGCCACACAACAAACCTTAGGTTTTATTGCTCGTTCACCTAAATGGGCAGTAGCGAGAAAATTCCCCGCGCAACAAGCCACAACGCAACTATTAGACGTTGATTTTCAAGTCGGACGCACGGGCGTATTAACCCCCGTCGCACGATTAGAACCCGTATTCGTCGCAGGTGTCACGGTTAGCAATGCTACTTTACACAATATGGACGAAATTGAACGTTTAGGCTTGTGTATCGGTGACAGTGTAGAAATCCAAAGGGCAGGGGACGTAATACCCAAAGTCGCCAAAGTCATTGAGCAAGGCGAAAACCGAAAGTCGATTACCATGCCAGCGCGTTGTCCTGTTTGTGATTCAGTGGTGACAAGAATCGAAGGTCAAGCCGCATTTCGTTGTACAGGTGGATTGATCTGTGCCGCACAAGGTGCAGAACGTATCGAACATTACGCCTCGCGTCGGTGTATGAACATCATCAACCTAGGCACAAAACTCATTGAAGTGCTTTATAACAACGGCACATTGAAAACTATTGCCGATATTTACAAAATTCAACTCAACGATATTGCCTCATTAGAAGGGCAGGGCGAAAAAAGTGCGCAAAATGTACTGGATTCTATCGAAGCTTCAAAAACAACCAAACTCAGTACCTTTTTAGCTGCCTTAGGCATACCCGATGTGGGCGAAGGTGGTTCAAAAAATGTGGCAAAGTATTTTAAAAACCTGCCTGCGATTCAAGCCGCCAGCTTTGAAGAACTAATGCAAGTGCCAGACGTAGGGCCTGTGACTGCAAAAAGTATCGTAGATTTTTTTCGAGATGAAAAAAATCTAGCCATTGTTGCTGACATTATCAACGCGGGTGTGGTGTGGCAAGATGAACAAGCCGAAGCGGTACAAGCACAACCGCTAGCTGGTCAAACGTGGGTATTAACAGGCACGCTATCGATACCCAGACAAGAAGCCAAAGCCTTGTTAGAAAATTTAGGTGCGAAAGTTGCAGGGTCGGTTTCTAAAAAAACTGATTGCGTAGTAGCAGGGACAGAAGCGGGTTCTAAATTAGCTAAAGCGCAAGAATTAGGTGTTAAAGTCATGAATGAAGCGACGTTTTTGTCAGAGTTTAAACTGTAAATGTAAATTTATCCGCATGGCACGAATCTGTCGTGCCGCCACAAAAAATAATGACACACTAAAAATAGTGATGTCATATTAATGTAACAAAAAAAAACTATGCTCGTTTATTCATAACCCATAAAAATTCATAATGTCTAGTTTACATAAAGAATTAATCGCTATTCTCGATGGTGAAAAATTAACGCCTTATTTTCAGCCAATTGTTTCTTTAATACAAAAAAAAATAATCGGTTATGAAGCTTTAATTCGAGGGCCATCCGATAGCCCATTACACAGTGCCTTTAATTTATTCGATACCGCTCAACGTTTTAATTTAACGACAAAACTTGAATTTATTTGTCGTGAACTGACTATACAACGCTATGCCAGTTTGGGTCTTAGGGAAAAATTATTTATTAATGTCAGTCCTTCAGTATTATTAAATCCAAAATTCAAAACAGGGATAACACTTAAATTATTAAATAAATTTGGTGTTGATCCACATTCTATCGTTATAGAATTAACGGAGCATCAACCAACCGATAATTATGAGTTAATGAATCATGCGGTTTTACATTATCGAAAAATGGGCTTTCAGATAGCACTGGATGATTTAGGTGCGGGTTATTCAGGATTAAGATTGTGGTCAGAGTTATTACCTGAATATATAAAAATAGATAATCATTTTATTCGTGGCATTGATACTGATCCTGTTAAATTAAACTTTGTTCGCTCTATTCAAAATATAGCCAGTTCTTTGCATTGTAATGTGATCGCTGAAGGTATCGAAACTGAAAATGAATTTAAAGCGATAGTTAATCTTGGTGTTACCCATGCTCAAGGTTATTACTTTGCAAGACCCGCATTTATTCCATTGGAAAAAATTGATAGCTTATTATTTGTTTCTAATGATATTGACAGTGTGTTAATAAACCCTTTTAAAGCGGTATCCCATATTACTAAATTGATTCCTTCAGTTTCATCAGAAACGCCCATCAATGAGGTGATGTCTGTGTTTCAGCGTAATAGTAATTTAACTATTTTACCGTTAGTTGATAATTGTGTCGCAATAGGTATTATTTATCGAGACCTGTTTCTTTCTAAATTATTTGCCAGTCGTTACGGGTTAGAATTATATGGAAAAAAACCGATAAAACTATTTCTCGACAAAACCTCCTTAAGTATCGATCAAGAAGTCTCTATTCAGGCAGTTAGTAAAAAAATAACCTCTGAAATGCGAAATGATGCAGCATTTATTATCACGCGTAATGGTGAATATATGGGTATAGCCACGATAATAGATTTACTTGCGGAAATTACACGTCAACAAATTGAGAGTGCTAGATACGCTAATCCTCTGACATTATTACCAGGTAGTGTGCCTATTAATGAACAAATGAATCAATTACTAGCAAAAAAAATCCCTTTTTGTGTTGCTTATTTCGATTTAGATAATTTTAAACCCTTTAATGATATTTACGGCTACGATGCAGGAGATAATATTATCAAAGTAGTTGCTAATATACTGTCACAGTTTATTCCGCCAGAAAAAGGGCAAGTGGGGCATATAGGTGGTGATGATTTTATTGTTATTTTCATTGATGATGACTGGTTGGAGTGCTGTAAAATAATATTAGATACATTTCAAAACATTGTTCCAAGTTATTATAAGGATGAAGATGTAAAAGTGGGTGGAATACATACTGAAAATAGGGCAGGGCATAAATGCTTTTATCCGCTCATAAGTTTGTCGATAGGTATTGTAGATCCAGCATCAACAGCGCAGTGTCAATCCCATGTACAAATAGCCGATATGGCTGCTGGCACAAAAAAACAAGCGAAAAAAATTGATGGTAATAGTTTATTTGTTAATAAACGCCTTCAATATCACACACATTATCCAGCCATATAATTGGTTAAATCTGTTGTTTTTACTTTTGAGTATGACTGCCAGTCCTTTAAAGGACTGGCAGTCATTAATGTCGCTATAACAAGTTTTACACACAATTAATTAATAATACTTTCGTTCTCTTCTGCGTAGAGTAGAATGCTGTTATTAGTTAATTTTAATAGAGGAGAATGATAATGAAAAAAATAAATCTAGCGTCGTTGTTATTGGTTTTATCGGTATTTGGAAGTGCGGTTTATGCTGATGTTACTTTGCAGTCTAAAGAAGAAGTGGAAGGTACTTGGAAGTTACAATCTACTAAAAACTCTTTAACCGATAAGCAAGCCATTAATCGGGAAGATACTTGGGTATTTAAGAATGGCAAAGTGACAATCTTACATATTCCTCGCGAAGGAACTTATTACGACCAGCCACCTGTAGATTATGTAATAGAAGACGGTAAATTAAAAACTGCCATTGTCGGCAGCAACAGGTTTGAACTGTATACCGTGGTAGAAAAAGACGATAATAATATGACGCTGAAAGGAAAATACGGCGGTTATTATTATTTTAATAAAAAATAATAATTGATGGATTAAAAAGTTAGCGGGTAAATCTGTCAATGTTTAAAAACAGATACCATCCCTTTAAGGCATTAGTATCTACACAGTTTTCGCGGCTAAGAGCCGCTCCTACAGAATTTCTGTTATCACACATCAAAAACCTGTAGGAGTAGGAGCGAGCCTTGCTCGCGATTTAAATCTAAATGATAAAAAATTTGTGTAGATACCTGTGCCTTTAAGGGATGGTATCTGTTGTTCATACTGTACTTTTTGCTAAGAACTTATGTGCGTTTATAGCGGTTTAGCATTTAACTTTTCTTCCAGTTCAGACTGAGTTAAATGGCGCACGGCTTCACCTTTAATCATAAAAATCAAATGTTCGCAGATATAACAAGCGTGGTCGCCAATCCGCTCAACTGCGCGTACTGTCCACAGGACGTTTAGAGTACGGGTGATGTTTCTGGGGTCTTCCATCATGCGGGTGATGAGCTGGCGAACAATGCTGTTGTATTCTCTATCAACATTATCATCACGCCCTGTAATCAGGGTAATATCTTCAATAGACATTCTGGCAAACGCATCTAATGCACCATGTAGCATATCTTTGACTAAATCACTCATGTGCTGCAATTCGTGGTAGTGGTTTGCTTTACTCTCACCATCAGAAAGCTGAATAGCTATTTTGGCAATGCGTTCCGCTAAATCACCAATGATTTCTAATTCATTAATAATCTTAAGGACGGTCAATAATAAGCGTAGATCAAATGCTGTTGGTTGGCGTAGGGCTAAAATTTGGGTACATTCCAAATCAATTGCCATTTCTAGTGTGTCAACTTGATGGTCTTGCTTAATGACCATTTCAGCGAGTTCTGCATCACCTGTGGCAAACGCTTGAATTGCCAGCTCTATTTGCTGTTCAACTAAGCCGCCCATTGTTAAGACTTTATTGCGTATATCTTCCAATTCTTTGTTGAATTGCTCAGAGATATGATGCCCTATTTTGCTGTTATCCACTGCTTGCTCCTTAGTTAACCGTAACGACCTGTAATATAGTCTTCTGTTTGTTTTTTGGTGGGATTAGTAAATAACTCGCTGGTTGTACCAACCTCAATCAGTTCACCCATATACATAAATGCAGTGTAATCAGAGACTCGCGCCGCTTGCTGCATATTGTGGGTAACGATGACTATAGTATATTTTTCTTTTAACTCGTTAATTAATTCTTCAATTTTTAACGTTGAAATCGGGTCTAAGGCGGAAGCGGGTTCGTCTAATAACAATACTTCGGGTTCGATAGCAATGGCTCTGGCGATGACTAAACGCTGTTGTTGACCACCTGATAAGCCTAGCGCGTTATCTTGTAAACGGTCTTTGACTTCGTCCCATAATGCCGCACCGCGTAGCGAGTTTTCGACGGTTTCCTCTAAAATACGCTTGTCGTTAACGCCTTGAATTCTCAGCCCGTAAGTGACATTTTCAAAAATAGTCTTAGGAAATGGATTAGGCTTTTGAAATACCATGCCAACTCGTCTGCGTAAATCAGCTACCTTAACGGATTTATCATAGATATTTTCACCATCCAGTAAAATTTGCCCTTCGATAGTGACGTGATCGACCAAATCATTCATACGGTTGATACAACGCAATAGCGTAGATTTACCACAGCCACTGGGCCCGATATAAGCGGTGACTTTTTTACGGTACATATCTAAGCTTACATTATGTAATGCCTGTTTTTTGCCATAAAAAAGATTTAGGTTTTCAACTTTAATACAGGTTTCATTCGGGGCGGTTGATTGCTGTTGTCCGCGTAGAATAGAACTCATATCAATGGAATGTGAACGGGTTTGTTGTGCTGTCATAATTAACCTTCTAATGCTCGGTATTTTTCGCGTAGACGATTTCTGATGATAATGGCTGTTAAATTCAGTACCACAATCACAATCACCAATAATAATGCAGTGGCATAAACCAAAGGTCTTGCTGCTTCAACATTGGGGCTTTGAAAACCGACATCGTAAATATGAAAACCTAAGTGCATAAATTTTCTGTCTAAATGCAAAAAGGGGAAATTGCCATCTAAGGGCAGGGTAGGCGCGAGTTTAACAACACCCACTAACATCAACGGCGCAACTTCACCCGCCGCACGCGCAACGGCTAAAATTAAGCCTGTCATCATTGCTGGACTTGCCATAGGTAATACGGTACGCCATAGAGTTTCTATTTTAGTCGCACCTAATGCCAAACTACCTTCGCGTATTGATTTTGGAATTCGCGCCAAACCTTCTTCGGTAGAGACAATAACCACAGGCAATGTTAGCAATGCCAGTGTAATAGATGCCCATAATAATCCAGGCGTACCGTAAACAGGAGCAGGCGCGGATTCAGGGAAAAATAGAGTATCAATATTACCACCTAAAATGTAAACAAAGAATCCCAAACCAAATACCCCGTAAACAATCGAGGGTACACCCGCTAAATTGTTAACTGCAATGCGTATTAATTGGGTGGTGAAACCTTGTTTGGCATATTCGCGCAAATACACTGCCGCAATCACACCAAACGGAGTGACGATAATGGACATGATGATAACCATCATCACAGTACCAAAAATAGCAGGAAAAATGCCGCCTTCGGTATTGGCTTCACGCGGGTCTTCGGTTAAAAACTCAATGACTTTGTGACCAAAAAATCCGAGTTTTCCAAAAACACTCATCTCATTCGGTTGATACACTTTAACAATTTTAGCCAACGGGATTTTAATTTCCGCGCCTGATTCCGTTTTAGCAATCAGCGTATCACGTCTAATTTCTTTATATAAACTAGCGAGTTCAGCTTGATGACTTTGATATTGTGCATCGAAATCAGCTTTGTCATCGGCGAATTGTTTTTCTGTGTCGCTATTCCATTTATTTTGTAATTGCAATTTTTTCTGCTTCAAGCGTAATCGCTCTAAGCCGTAGTTAATCGCACCGATTTCCTTTTTTTCGATCTGGGCGATTTTTTTAACGACTACCAATGCGGCGGCGAGTCTGGTTTGCAATTCGGGCATCGCTTGGTCGCCAGTGGCTACGGTTTTACCGTTTTCTTTGACTTCAAACAATTGACCATAAAAATTGCCCCATTCGCGCCGTTCTACCACAATCAGTGACTTAGGATCGCTTTGCTCTTTAACATTACGCGCTTCTATCCAGCGAAAATCCGCACCTGTGACATCACGGTTGCCCGTTTTTACCAGATACTGCACTAGCGTATCTTCATTATCCGCCATTTTATGCCCAGTAGACTTTGCCATAATAGCGGGCGTGATGCTGGTATCGACTTTTTCACCAATAATCGTGCTTAATGGCTTGCCTTCTTCTTGATAAGAAAATTGCGTGACTTGAGTAGGCCAAAAATTGCCCACTCCGCGTACCAACACTAACCCCAGTACCGCGATGACCATAATCAAACAGGTACTGACTGCCGCTGCATTCAGCCATATCCAAGGCGATCCACTTTTAAACCATAATTTCATTAAAAACTCTCACTGGTTTGAAATCTTCCCCTTCTGGGGGATTTTAACAAGACAACGATACACAAGTATTGTTATCCTCTGTCGTAACCTCCGCGTTCACGGGGAGGGACAATCCACCGATCTCTATCCGTCGGTGGGTTTCACCTTGCGGATGAGGTTGGGTGTGGATTGAAACATCATAATGAACTGTATTTTTCGCGTAGGCGTTGGCGGATAACTTCCGCTAACGTGTTAAAAACAAAGGTGAATAAGAACAATACTAACGCCGCTAAAAACAACACGCGGTAATGACTGCTATCGACTTGTGATTCAGGCATTTCCACCGCAATGTTAGCTGCTAAGGTACGCAAACCCTGAAAAACACTTAAGTCCATCACGGGTGTGTTGCCTGTTGCCATCAGTACAATCATGGTTTCACCCACGGCTCGACCTAATCCAATCATTACCGCAGAGAAAATACCAGGACTGGCAGTTAATAACACCACGCGGGTCATCGTTTGCCAAGTGGTTGCACCTAAGGCTAATGAACCGACAGTTAAATGCTTAGGCACGCTAAAAATAGCATCTTCAGCAATGGAGAAAATAGTGGGGATTACCGCAAAGCCCATTGCAATACCGACGACTAGCGCGTTACGTTGATCGTAACCAATACCCCATTCATTTTTAAACCAGTCACGCAACGTGCCATGAAACAACAAAGTTTCCAGCGGTACACTGATAGCAAACGCAAACCAACCAATTATTAAAATGACAGGAATGAGTATCGCGGCCTCCCAACCTTCGGGAATTTGTTCTAAAATCTGTTTGGGTAAATTGTGCCAAAGGTATGCAAACCCCAGTACGCCTACGGGTAACAGTGCAAATAGCAGGAAAAAACCTGATAAGTTTTCTTCTAAGGTGGGTGCTAACCAAAGCCCTGCAAGAAAGCCTAGAATAACAGTAGGCAACGCGCCCATGAGTTCAATGGTGGGTTTGACGTATTGACGCATGAAAGCAGTCATGAAATACGCACTATAAATAGCCCCCATCAATGATAATGGCACGGCAATCAACATGGCATAAAATGCGGCTTTTAGCGTACCAAATACTAACGGTGTTAAGCTGTATTTAGGCTCAAAATCACTATTAGATGCTGATGATTGCCAGATATAATCAGGTTTTGGATAGCCTTCATACCAGACTTCTTGCCATAGTGATTTAATCGATATTTCAGGATGTTTATTATCTATTTTCCAAAAATATATTTTCTTGTCATTGGCTTCAACCAATAATGCCGTTGCTCTTGGTGATAAAGCGGCACTGACTGGCAAGCTGTTAGTGACCTGCTCTCTAAGCACTTCGCGTTCGGAAGTGGTGTGATAAATTCCCATCATGCCATCGACATCAATGGCAGCAAAGCCTTTACGACGTGGTTCTGGATTGATAGCAGCAATGGCTTTTTCAGAGACTTTAAAGACTCGAATTTTTTGCATGGCAGGACGTTTTGATTCGTCTCTTACCATCGACCACTGTGACACTAAGCCGCTGGAATCACCAATAACTAAAGAGCTATCACCATTTAAAAAAGTGCTGGCAGTAATTTTTGCCCCTTCAGCAACGACATTAATATTTTGTCTAAGCGTCGGTTTGGTTTTGTCGCTAATATCAAAAAAATTTAAGTGACCATCGTTACCAATTAAATACAGATTACGCTCTTCCTTATCAATACGAATATCGATAATGTTACTCGCCTGTACTTCTAACAGGGTTTCAGTACGGTTAAGCTTAACTTCATCGCTAAATAAATTAGTTTCTTTTTCAATATGAACTAAGCGAATTTTATCAGCCGTTTTAGCGACAATAGTGCTGGACTTATCACCGATTTTAACGGCAATTTTTTCTAATGCTGCGCCTTTGTCATTAATAACTAACGCTTCTTCGCCCAATGGATATTTTAAAGACGGGATAATTAAGCGTTTATTATCAGGATAAGTGATTTTATATTGATGTTTAACAATAACCGCTTGTCCATTGGATAAGCCATAAATAACCGCGCCTTCGCTGATAGGACTGCCTTGAGCAAAACTGACAATTTTTGAACCAGCAGGGATTTTAATGGCTTCATTTAAAATCGTTTTACCTGTTGCTGCGTCAAAAAATACCGCTTGCCCACTGTCTGTAAATCGAACGGCAACTTCATTTTGTTCTTCCACATCTAGCAATACTGTTTTACCCTGTGTTTGTTCGGGCAACGCATAGTTGCTGGTTGCTTCTGCGGTGGCTGGTTTAAACAGTGGAATGACGACATAAAGCAAATAAAAGAAAATCAGCACCAGTGCAACAATCACACTGAGCCCTCCTGCGATTACACCGACACGCGCCAGTGAATCTTTGGCTAATCGCCAGCGTTGGTAATAATTATTAGCGGATTTTTCCATAACTGAGAGCGGTTTATTGATGGGAGGTAATTTCAGACATAGTGAAATTATAGGATTTTAGTGTGACAATAGCATAACAAAAACACAAAAAAAAACGGCTGAAATTCGTTTTAACAAATCCCAGCCGTCGTTTTAATGGGGGGGTATTCTTACTTATTTCAATTCAGTTAATGCTTTTTCAACTACTTTAGCTGGCAGTGGAATATAACCGTCTTTGATAACAACTTGTTGACCTGTTTGCGATAACACCATTTTGATAAATTCATAATCTAATGGAGCTAACGGTGTGTTAGGTTTTTTATTAACATAAACATACAAATAACGAGTTAACGGGTATTTACCGCTCAACGCGTTTTCAGGAGTTGCTTCAACAAATGCTTCGCCTGCTTTTTTAGCTAACGCAACCATTTTAACGCCTGATGTCGTGTAGCCCATACCTGAGTAGCCTACGCCATTTACTGATGAAGTAACTGATTGTACAACTGATGCCGAACCAGGTTGCTCGTTTACGTTACTTTTGAAATCGCCTTTACATAACGCGTTTTCTTTAAAATAACCGTAAGTACCTGACACTGAGTTACGACCGTATAACTGAATACTTTTTGAACCCCATGCAGCAACACCTGCATCGCCCCAGTTTTCAATGCTGGCTTCATGACCACATTTGCGGGTTGATGAGAAAATAGCATCGACTTGTGGAATGGTTAAGCCTTTGATGGGGTTGTCTTTGTTGACCATTACTGCCAATGCGTCGATAGCAACAGGCACAGCAGTGGGTTTATAACCGTACTTGTCTTCAAATGCCGCTAACTCGTCGTCTTTCATTTCACGACTCATAGGGCCTAAATTCGCAGTACCTTCAGTCAATGCAGGTGGCGCGGTAGAAGAACCAGCGGCTTGAATTTGAATGTTGATGTTAGGATATTCACGGTTAAATTCTTCCGCCCACATGGTCATTAAGTTTGCCAATGTATCAGAACCAACACTAGACAAATTACCTGAAATACCGCTGGCTTTTGCATAAGTAGGAACGCCTGCATCAACTTTTTGTACCGCACCCGCAGTACCGCTCAGCAATGTAGCCGTTAAGCCTAAGGCAGCAAATAGTGATTTTGTTTTTAAAGATAGTTTCATTAATCAATTCTCAATGTGTGAAATTTTCAAGTGGTGATAGATTCAAGCATATTAATTTTATATGACAAGCGTATGACAGTGTCATAATTTTCACTGACAAGCTGTTTTAAGCGTTTTACGCTATCATAGTTGTTCAATCCATACAGGCTATAATACTGTTCGTGGTGAACGGTGTCATTTTATCGTGCGTTAGCTCTATATTCCCCAATAAACGAAATTTTATTATTCCTAGGAGCTTAGAAAAATATGAACAAATTATTAATAATGCTGATTTTGTTGTTAGTTGGTTGCGTGGGCATACCTGATAGTGTGCATCCTGTGGCTAATTTCAAAGCAGAAAAATATCTCGGTAAATGGTACGAAATTGCCCGACTTGATAACTCATTTGAACGGGATTTAACCCACATTACCGCCGAATACAGTGTGCGAGAAGATGGCGGTTTACGCGTAGTTAATCGCGGCTATTTACCCAGCGAAAATATTTGGAAAGAAGCCGAAGGTAAGGCGTATTTTGTCAATGAAACCAACGAAGGTTATTTAAAAGTATCATTCTTTGGCCCTTTTTATGGCTCTTATATCGTATTTGAATTAGACCATGAAAATTATCAATACGCGCTGATTTCAGGTCCTGATAAATCGTATTTTTGGTTATTAGCCAGAGAGCCGAAGATTAAAGATGAAATAAAGAAATCCTTAATTGCCAAAGCCGCTTCATTAGGCTTTGAAACCGATAAATTGATTTTTGTTAATCATGATTAAAGCAACGGTAGCATCTTATCGGGATTTAAAATACCACGCGGGTCAAATTGGCGTTTAATGGCTCGCATCAGTGCGATGGAATTGGCATCGAGTTCACGGTCAACGAAATCACGTTTTTCTATGCCAACGCCATGTTCACCTGACAGTGTGCCGTTTAGCGTTAACACTAAAGAAAAAATCTCATCCAAACAGGCGTGGGCTTTTTTGCTTTGTTCGAGTTCATCGGGGTCTAGTAATAAGTTAACGTGAATGTTGCCATTACCTGCATGACCAAAATTGACAATGGGTAGTTGGTATTTTTTGGATAGCGCGTCTAGTCCTGCGATTAAAGCAGGCATTTCGGTGACTGGCACGACCACATCTTCATTGATTTTTTTCGGTGCGACTTTGCGCAGTGCAGGCGATAGGGCTTTGCGGGTTTTCCATAAGGCGGCGACTTCGGCTTCGGTTTGTGCCAATCTTATGTCCAGCAAACCTGCGTTGCTTGCGGCAGCAATGACTTTTTCAGCGGCGAACTCCAAGCCTTCGAGTTGTCCATCGACTTCTATCATCAGCATTGCCCCTGCATTTTCGGGCAAATCAGTTTCGGTGTAGTCTCGAATCATATTGATAGCATTACCATCAATAAATTCTAAGGCACAGGGAATCACGGGCTGTGCCATGATGGCAGATACGGCTTTGGCAGCATCGGCTACCGTGTTGTAAATGGCTCTGAGGGTTTTTTTGGCTTCGGGTAGCGGCATGAGTTTTAGCGTGGCTTCGGTAATAATTGCCAGCGTGCCTTCTGAACCGATGAGTAAGCGCGTTAAGTCATAACCGACTACGCCTTTGCTGGTAAATACGCCGACCCGAATTTCTTTGCCTTCACCTGTGACTGCGCGTAAACCTAGAGTGTTTTCACGCGGCGTACCGTATTTAACCGCTTTAGGGCCTGCGGAGTTGTAGGCTAAATTGCCACCGATACTGCAAAACGCCGCGCTGGTGGGATCGGGTGGCCAAAAGAAACCTTTTTCTTTCACCAAGTCTTGGACTTGTTGATTAGTAATGCCCGTTTGTACAGTGATGTAGCGATTATCAGGTGAAAATTCCAGCACTTTGGTCATGCGTTCCATCGACATCACTACACCGTGATGTAAGGGAACGGTCGCGCCTGTTGTGCCTGTGCCGCGTCCTCTGACCGTTAATGCGATGCTAAATTGATGACAAGCTTGCACCGCACTGACCACTTGCTCGTGGGTAGTTGGAAAAATCACCGCTTGGGGTAAGCGATGCAAACGGCTGTTATCATAGCCATACGCCCAGCATTCTTCAGGTGCAGTAAGTAAGGTTTGCTTAGTAAACGCCTCGCTAAGCAAGGCTAAAAAATCGCTGGGTAATTTAGTCAAGGTATTCAAAGACGGTAACAATTTGTTTAACTCCTGCTTGTAAGCGCGTGACATTAACCACCACCTTGCCTTCTTCTCTGGATACTAGCCCCATGAGATAAACCACGCTATTTTCAGTGACCACTTTAATCATGGCTGAATTAAAATCGGGTAGTGTGTAAATTTGGGTGAGTGCGGTTTTGACCCGTTGATTTAGCTGCTCATCATCCTCGCGTGACACAGAATCACTAGGCGATGCGATGGTTAAATTATCACGCACCATTTTAACGTGACGAATAACGCGCACAATATCGAGAGCTTTGTTTTTAAGGGCTTCATTAGCGACTTCGCCTGTCATCAATACCGTGCCATTATAAGCATTGACCGTAATATAACTTTGAGCCGTTAAGTCTTTATCGCTATATAACTCTTCGAGAGCAGATTGTTCTATGTCTTTATCGCTGGCAATTGCATCCAGAGAACGGCGATCATATTTTGCCGCTTGTTGAATTTCATTCTGAGAGAGAGGCATTGCGCAACCACCCAGCAAAAAACTATGTATTAATACTAGCCATAAAAATCGGCGCATCGTTTAAGCTCCAAATAATTGATGATCGATTAGATCGCACAAACAGTGAGTAATCAAAACATGAACTTCATGTATTCGTGCTATTGATTGAGAGGGAATACAAATTTCTATGTCAGTCTCTTTCAGCAAGGGATTCAGTGCGATACCCTTACGACCCGACAAGACAATAACCGTTAAGCCTTTATCATGCGCAGCACTAATAGCTTTGGTAATACTGGCACTCGCGCCATTTTCGCTATAAACCAGTAATAAATCACCACTGTTGCCTAAAGCGCGTAGTTGTTTTGCATAGACATCATCAAAGGCATAATCATTGGCAATGCCTGTAACAGTTGCCATATCTGTTGTTAATGGAATAACAGGCAGGGCAGGGCGGTCACGTTCAAATTGATTGAGCATGGATGATGAAAATAACTGAACACAACTTGCTGAGCGTCCATTGCCACAACAGAGAATTTTTTTATCATTCAGCAACACTGAAACTAGCCCTTGAGCGGCATATTCAATCAGCTCACACAAGCTAATCATGGTCTCTTGATGGGTTTGCAGATGATCGGTGAAATGATTAATGAGTCGGTCTTGTAGGCTCATAGTGGGTTGATTAGCGGGTTAAAAGGCATTTTTTATCCAGTCTAGGTTTCCGTTGCCAGACAGAGCAACCACGTCAAAACGTATCGATTTATTGATCTTTTGGCTGGACAAATAAACTTGTGTTGCCGCTATTATACGCGATTGTTTAGCCCGCGTGACGCTCTCTGCTGCACTGCCATATTTATCCGTTTGGCGAAAACGCACTTCAATAATCACCAACGTTTGCTCATCAGTCATGATTAAATCAAGTTCGCCTTGTTTACAACGAAAATTACGCGCTACCAGTTTAAGTCCTTTTTTAAGCAGAAATTGGCAGGCTTGCTGTTCTGCACTTTCGCCACGCAATAAATGCGCGGCTTTGGCTTTAAGTTGCGAAAATAACACGTCGCGCCTCGTTTAGTGCATATCCAGCCATTCTTGTGAGTGTTTATCATCGTCGTAGCTGTCTTCTTGTCCATCGCCTTGATAGCCGTCTGCGATAAATAATGACAGTTCCATTCTGAGGGTACTTAATGCGTCATTCAATTGCTTGCTTGCCACTTGGTCAAAAGTAGGTGCGAGGGTAGACGCATTATGATGAACTAATACGTCATAAAGTAATTGAGCTTGTTCTTGCGTGTATTGCGGGTTATTCATTAATAATGCCTAGTGAGTATTGTATAGAGTAGGGCAAAAACCAGTCTGGTAATGCTACGGAGTGCAGACTCTAGCTGTAAGTAGTCGCTTAAAAGTTCTCTACTTACAAGTTTAGCACTACCGAAAATTTAAGTGATTATGTAACGCTGGGCAAGTAAATGCCCAGCTAATTTGAGTAGTTTATTAAGCAGCGACGCTTTGTTGGGGTAATGTGAATACGCTAACCGATTGCACTAAGTCGTTAGATAGCCCCACTAACTGTTCGGTTTGCAGTCCTTGTTCTTGTAGCTGATCAAAGGTTTCTTCAGTACTTTTGGTAATTTGCAACGCACGTTCTTGTAAGCGTTGCGTGGTTAATACTTGCGCGTTTGAATCTTCGGCAATACGTTTTACCAATTGTACCAATGTAGCTGTTGTTTCACGCGTTACTCGCATTTCATCACCCGCTTGTTGGGCAAGATCCGTCCCTTTGATAACCTGCCCGATGGCTTCGTTCATGGTAATAACGGTATCGGCGGTTTCTACCTGAATATTGTTAACCAGTGCAGCGATTTTTGAAGTCGCTTCACGCGAGTTTTCCGCAAGTCGTTGTACTTCGTTGGCAACCACCGCAAAACCACGACCTGCTTCACCCGCTGATGCAGCGTGCATAGAAGCGTTTAAGGCAAGAATATGGGTACGTTCAGCAATGTTGTTAATCAAGTTTACAACGCCACCAATTTCTTGTGAACGTTCACCGAGTCGTTTAATCCGTTTTTCAGTTTCGCGGATAGTGTCACGAATAATGGTGATCCCTTGTACGGTGTCCAGTACAGTCTCTTGTGCTTTATCGGTATTTTTAATGGCTTTTTCTGCCGCTTCGTTACAAGAAACCGCAAGTTGCGCTACCCCTAACATTGCTTCAGACGCATCGTTAAGCTCGGCGTTAGATTGTTCTACCTCGCGCTTTTCTTCTAATGCCACTTGAATAACGTTATCTGATTGCGTTTTTACGCTTTGAGATACTTGAGCAACGCTACCCGCCAATTGCACAACTTTGTTCAAAACTTTGGAGGTTTCATCAGCAAGTAAATTTAACGCGTCGGCAATCAGCCCCGTTATGTCTTCAGAAACAGGTACTTTTACGGTAAGGTCTTTTTGCGATAGTTTTGCCACCGCTTGCAGTAAGTTAATAATCGAGGCGTTTAAGGATTCGTTTTCTTTTTGAATATTAGCACTGACTAACTCGCGTTGGTCAACCATCATGTCAAACTGCCTCCCCATCAAACCCAATTCATCAAAGGTTTCAGGATTAACACGGATGGTATTGTCGCCCATTGCTAGCTTTTGCATAACGTCCACTAATCGAGTGAGTGGGTTGGTAATACTGCGAATAATATAAAAAGTGAATGCCGAGCCGATTAAAATTAATGCCAGTAGACCAAAGCTGATAAAAAGCTCTGTTTGCCGTAATTTGTTGGCTTTATCATTCAACAATTTGTTTAGTATTTCCATGCCTTTTTGGTTACGCACTGAATAACTATCGATAGTTTTGGTATAAAAATCGAAGTAATCTTTAGGAGCGTAAGTCAATTCTGGGGCATTTAATATTTCTTTTTTAACCAGCTCGATGGCAGTGTTGTAATTGTCACTGGCATCTTTCGTTAAGCCTTCCAGATCTGCCTTAATGCTAGGGTCAAGCTCAAAAGCTTTCTCTAACGAACCTAGGGCAATTTTCCGTTGTGCCTTAGTCAAGTCAACCAAACCTGATAAGCGTTGTAATTCAGCAGGTGTGGCTTGTTTTGCGACTAATAAGGCAGAACCCAACGCCCGCATTTTACCAAGGGTTTCGGTCAATGCAGGATTGGCGTACACGAACGCTTGAATCATAAAGTAGTTTTTTGCATCAGATTCTAACGTTAAGCCATACTGATCCGCTACTTTGTCATTTAAGGACAGATAGTCTTCGATGACATTGATATGTTCTTGAAAACTTTCAGGTACGGTAATCTGTTTTTTATCAACCTGCTCCTGCAATTTATTCCAACGTAGAGCAATTAAATTCCAGTCGTCTTTGATTTTGTCATTAGGCATCGCCTCTATCATAGGAGCAAGTGTGTTGTTGACTAACTGATTGGCTGCATTTTTAGTTTCTTCACGTTGTGCTGCTGCTTGTGTATCACCACTTAATAAACGTGCTGATAACCCCCGATGTTTTTGTAGCAGTCGAACTAACTCTAGCAAGTTCTGCACGGGAGGAATCCCTTTGGTTTCTAATATCGCCGTGTTAATCGACTTTTCTGTTGTCGCGATGTAAAAACCGAATGGAAGTATTACCAACACGAGGGCAAGCACGCCCAAAATGGCGAATTTCTGCCAGAGCAGCATTCGGCTAAATAGACTTATATTTTGTTTCATAGAGTGTGTTCCATATTGTCAATGATGAATTTTGCCGAATAGCTTGTTGTCACAGCAGTGAGCTAAACGAGTTTATATTAGGTTGGGTTGAGGGTGGAAACTCAACAAAACCGTTGATTTGTTGGGGATTCAGAGAAATTCACCCCAACCTACACGCCGTCTTGATACGCAAACAAGCATTCAAGTTTTAAAATTGGAATGCTTGCTTGTGTGTTTGCTTCTTGAAAACAAGACCTGAAGTAATGCTTCCATGGTGATAAATCAGTGGGTAATTTGCAAACTTGTTCATCACTGACTTCAGTTCGAGTGGGCGTGGCATTTAACGACAGTGCGCCGTATTCGAGTAATCCTGTTTTTTGCGCTCGGTAAGCAAAAATGCAAATAAAACGATGAGTTGTTGCCGATTCTTGCTCAAGACCCAATTTTACTGCAAGGTTCATGACGGGGATGATTTTGTTTTGCCAGATAAATACTTGCTGGCAATAAGGTGGTGCTTTTGGCACTTTGTATAAGCTTGGGATATCGGGCAGAATATGAATAAGCTCAAACTCGCCTACCGATGCAAATACAGTGTCGGTAATCGAAAGAATCCACGCTGAGACTTTCATTAGATTTGTCCCTGTGTAAGAAGGCGACTTAACGCGCTTGCAGAACTGATATAACGGACTTCGTTACCATACAATGCTAACGCCAGTAGCGGCGAATTTTCAGTCTTCATCGCAGATGGCACAGGATGAATGCTGATTTGGTTGTGGTCAATAGTATCGACTTGCTCACAAAGTAAACCAAATGCAGGTTGGACGTTTTTCATCAAAAGGGCGATATGATAAGTTTCAGGGCAACTATTAAGTAAGTTTAGCTCTGAGGATAGTGCGTATAAAGACCACATATTACCGCTTTGTTCCAGTTGACCAACACTGCCGTTATGGGAGGCAGTTGAAATTATATCAACTGTTGGTTCTAAAGAGTAAACATCACTTTGCGGAATAAGTAGTGACAGACCATCAAAAACCAATGCAATAAAATGGGTTGACCAATCAACAAGTTGAGCAGGATTATTTTCCATTAGACAGCTACCGCAGTACGCTGTTTGTCGAGCAATATTTGTATTTTGCTTAACAAATCATCATCTTGTACGGGTTTAATGAGATAGAAGTCGATGCCCGCTTCTTCTGCCATTTGTCGATGTTTTTGCGTAGATCGTGACGTAACCATTATGATGGGTAAATCTCTAATATTTGCATGACTACGAATGTGTGATGCAAGTTCGATACCATTCATTCTAGGCATTTCAAGGTCGGTGATAACAATATCTGGTTTACTGTTAGCCAACCATTCTACCGCCTCGATACCGTCACGAACTGCTTGGACACGGAAACCTGCATCGGTCAAAATTTGTTGCAGTGCGCGGCGTTGGCTGAGCGAGTCATCCACAATCAATATTTTGGGTAAATTTGAGCCTGAATCAATTCTTTCTGCCACATTAGTATGTGTAGTTACATTAGCACGAATTGGCGCACGCAATAATTCAGGAATATCTAGTACAGGGGTGACAGAACCATCACCTAGAATAGTCGCCCCCACGAAACCATGAATTTTCTTCATGTAATAGCCTAAATTCTTAATAACTACTTCTCTGCTATCGATGATCGTGTTAACCAGTACAGCGGTAATTTTATTACCGTTCTGGACTAACAAAACAGCACTATGAGATCGTCTTTCCTTACGACGATCCACTACATGGAGCAAGTCTTCCAACCTAACAACAGGATAAATATCATCACCTACGATTAAAACCTGTTCGTTGCTGATGGTTGTTAGCTCACCTATTCCTGAATAGATAACCTGAGTTAGTCCTTTACTGGAAATGGCGACTTTGTAAGAAGCAGCATACGCTATTAGTGCGTGTGATCGACTCAGTGGCAAAGGTATTCTTAATTCAACCGTTAAGCCTTGTCCGCGAACAGACTGTAAGGATAAGCTACCACCTAGGGACAGAACTTGGAAATTAACCACATCCATTCCTACGCCACGTCCTGATGTTTGCGTTAATTGATTGCGGGTAGAAAAATTAGGGCGAAGAATTAAATGTTTTAATTCTTCGTCGCTAATAATATCACCCGCTTGAAAATCACCACGTTTTTTTGCCGTTTGGCGTATGGCTTCAAAATCTAAGCCCCGTCCGTCGTCACGGCAACGCACTAAAATACTGTTACCTTCACGGTCAAATTCGATGACTATTTGTCCCACAGTCGGTTTACCTAACGCAATACGTTCTTCCGTGCCTTCTAAACCGTGATCAACAGCGTTGCGTAATAAGTGCATTAAGGGTTCAACTAAAGCACTGAGGGTGTCGCCATCGATGAGTAAGCGTTCACCAGAAAAAGTCAATTCCCCTTGTTTTCCTGTCAGACGGCAGGTTTGTCTAAGCCCTCTTTGTAAACGTAGGATAATAGAACCCACAGGTACAAAGCGTGTTTGCATAACTGCTTCTTGGGTATTAATAACTAAGCGTTGTTGATATTCCAGAACTTCATTCATGTATTCAAGTTCTTTTTTCATATCAACGCTAATTTCTCGCGCATCCACTGCCGCTTCAACCATGCGCCGACTGGCAGTATGGAGTTCGTTGTATTGATCCATTTCCAAGGCATCAAAATCTTTGCTGGCAGTCACCAAAGATCGACCTGATAAATCTTTTAGGTCAATTAATTGTTCTAAGTCTGCGCCTAGTTGTTGCAACAGTGTAAATTGTGATTCCATCGTTTGAAGTTGGTTTTTCAAACGGCGTTGACGTTCGTAAATTTGACCGTTGAGAATAATACTTTCACTTGATAGTCTAAATAAGTTTTCAATTTGGTCGGTCGGTACACGCACCATAGCGACTTGAGTTGATTCGGTTTGTTCGGTCTTGGTGTCTTTTTGAGGCTGTGCCGCTGAATCGTCAGTTGAACTTTTAGCTGCGGCTTCGTGTTTGATGGGTGCATCTTGACTATTGGCTTCTTCAATGCCGTTTTTGGCGATTCGATACGCCCAATCCAATACTTCTTGCAGGATTGCTCGCGCATCAGCAGGCGGTTCACCAAATCCTAGCAATGATTCGCACATGGCTTCTAAACAATCAGAGGCATTGATTAAGGTATTAATCAACGCCTCTCCAGGCAGTTTATGCGCTTTGGCACACGCCATCAAAATATCTTCTATCTGATGGGTCAGAACGGCAACGCCTTTGATGCCAACGGTATTGCCAGATCCTTTAATAGTATGAGCAATACGTTGCGCGACATCAATATCCTTTGAGCTACCCCCTGTGTGTAGTCGCTGTATAGCCTCAGAAAATTGTTGGGTATAGCTTGGGAGCTCTTGCAATAATAAATCGAGCAATTCTTTATTAACGTCATCAGGTAAAGCTAACGAGACATCGTCATCTGTAGCCAGTTTTTCGTGAACCTCTTCTTCAGCAGTGGCTTCACTCAATCCTGTGACTTGCATTTGTGGTAGCAACAGTGCGCTGGCTTCGGCAGTGAGTGGCTGCGCCCAGTTTGGATTAGCCATGTGTGCTAATAATTGTTTACCCGCGCCTTTTTTGCTAAAGGCAAGTAAGTAATCTTTAACGTGGCTTATCCAGTCTATGAATAAATCGCGTTTTTCTATGTTAAAGCTGTTAATAGCTTGCAAAAATAGCGAAATATTAGTGTTAACGTTTGTGCAGACTTGAGAAAGTCCATCAAAACCGACCATTTTTGAGGCATTTATTAAGCGTTCTAATTCTTCACTCGCCAGTTCTAAATGCTCCTCTTTTTCTAAGGGTGAGCCATCAAAAGGAATCGCTAGAAATCGGTAATTAAGTAAGCTTGCCTCTGTATCTAGCAATTCGACCAATTCTTGCGCCATTGCTGAAAGTGGTTTTTCGTCTTCGTCTGCTATTTCTGTCGCTGTCTGTATTGACGTAACGGGTTCATCGGCTGATTCTGGCAATAATAGCGTGTCAACTGCCTGTAAAGTAACAACCTCATCGAGTGTCGTTGTCTCTGGATGTTGAGAAATATTGTTTGCCGCTAACTCTTCGGCAAGCAGTGTTGCAAATACGGAAAAATCATCTTCATCTAGCGGTAGGTTTAAATCAGGATGACACAGAACCGTCATTATCCCATCAACAGCCGATTGGGCGTTTTGTTGATAAGCGTCAATCAGTGTTGACCAGCGGTTGAGCAAGGACGGAAGATCAGAGTTTAACGCAACAGTATCGCCTTTTTGCGATAACTCATGCAACGCACCCACAATAATCATGCTTACATCATATAGGGTAGGATAGCCCGCCTCGTTCGCTTGATTGGCGAGGTTTTCAATGATGGCTATATAATCGGAGGGCGATGAGAGACCATTTTGAGGGTTTGCAAGTTGGTTCATAACCCACTTCCTTGGTTGCCGAGGGTTTTAAATAATTCATCGAACTGCACGTTGAACCAAATTTGTCCCTCATGCAAATAGCTATTTGAAACACAGTGTTGCAGTACAGCGGGAAGTGGTGGTAACTGCTTAAGCGGTTGTGAAAAAGCTCTTTGTACTTCTGGAAGACCATCAATCCAAAATGCCATTGCTTTATCGCCTTGTCCAATAGCAAATAATTGCCGAGTTTTACGATCTATGGTGGAGGTTTCACCTAACAATAATTGCAAGTCAATAACAGGGACAAGATTACCCCTAAGATTCAGTAAACCTCCAAACCAAGGCTCAACATTCGGTAACGGATTGACTTTTAACTGCTCGATAACTTCACAATAAGTATCGCTATTCACTAAAAATCCCAAACTTCCCACACGAAAACCAAACACAGTTTCAGTGTGAGCGATCAGATTTTCGGTACTCACCTCGGTTTCCAATGGTAAAAACTGCGTTAACGCTGCCGTTGGTGATAGCCAATCAGTGTCTTGTTGTTCGGCTGTTTCGAGGTGTTGTACGTCCATTAGTGTGTACCTTGAGTCAAAGATTTAAATAGTGTCCTACAATCCTAGTGCTTTAAGCGCAGTGAGAATTTCGTTAGCATCACTTGGTTTGCAGATTAAATCTTTAGCACCTTGCATTTGCGCCCATACTTTATCTGCTTTTTGATTTTTTGAGCTAACAAAAATCACGGGTATGTGTTTAGTATCAGGGTCTTCATGCAAAGCGCGACAGGTTGCAAATCCGTCCATACCTGGCATGACTATATCCAGAAAAATTACATCTGGCTTTTCTGCTTTTGCTTTCTTTAACGCTTCGGCACCGTCTGTTGCTTCAATTAAGATGCAGTTTGTGGTTTGCAAAATATGTCTAATATTGGCAAGATCAGCGGGGGCATCGTCACAGATTAATATTTTTTTAATGGTCATGTTATTTCCTATTGGGTTGGGTTTAAAAGCTAATTGTGTACTGACTTAGCGCGTTATTTAAGAGGCTTTTTTATGCGCCAGCCAATCCATCATACGATGACTAAGTTTTTGAAACGCCTCATTTTGAACAGGTTTTGTTAAATAAGTAGTACATCCTGCGACAATACCTTTTACTTCATCGAGAGGCGAGGATTTCGCAGACACCATGATTATCGGTGTTTTTTTATAGAGTGGTTTTTTTCGTATTTGTGTACAGGTTTCGTAACCATCAATACCAGGCATCATCACATCCAGAAAAATAATGTCGTATTGTTTAGCGTCTAGTTTTTCAAGAGCCATCTCGCCACTGTCCGCAAAATCGATTTCACCAATACTTTTCAGGGTCAATAAATTCAATTCCAGCGATTTTTGTATAGCAGCACTGTCATCTACGACTAATGCACGATAACCGCCAATATTTTCTACGGGCTGGGTATTATCGGCAATTTTTACAGATTCAGTCACGGCGGTTTCGCTGTCACTTTGGGGGTTTAAAGTAGCGGTGGACACAGCCACTTTATCAAGAGCATTTAATAACCTAGCGGCAAGTAAAATTCCATGTACCTGATAGGGATGAAGCCGATGAACAATTGATTCATCCGACAACGCGCTTTGGCTTGCAGCGATAAATGGAATCTCAGGATGGCGACTAACGGCAGCGTCTTTTTCACTCAGAGCGGATGGATTGTCGTAATTGACTAAAAAAATATCGACAAGCCCATCCGTGTAGGGGGAGACAGTTGTGTAAACTTTCTGCTCTGCACGTTCGCGCTGAAAAATTTTTTCTAGTTTTTCTACAACATCGGCTTCAAATCCTAATGGTGCGATTCTGATTTTCGAATCACTATGATGTTCTTGCTGTAGGTTGTTCAATTCCATATTTGCACCCGTTGTTATCAATACAGTAGATTGTTGTCGATTATAGCACTTTGATTAATGTGAATAACTGCAATCGAGTTTTTGAGCAGATTTTTTTTAAATTCCCGTTTCTACACACTGTCCATAACGCTCTAACTCCACCGATATTGCACTTTCAAAGATAGCGTAAATTAAAAAATCAGCGTAAATTGCCACTGTATTCTGGTAAAAATACAAGGGAAAATAAATGGCACAAGCTGTCATTAATATTGGTGCGAATTCATTCGCACAGTGCGGATAAATAATCCGCACCTACAACGCATTCGTCTCCCAACACAAGGCAGGGTCATCATGAATCACATTTATCACAGTATCTGGAACGACGCGCTGGGCGCGTGGATTGCAGTCTCCGAAATAGCGTCAGGACAAGGCAAACGCTCATCCAATCGCCGTAAAAATCCAATGACTGCCAGTCCTTTAAAGGACTGGCAG
>CAIUVX010000175.1 GCA_903902705.1 uncultured Methylococcales bacterium | reverse complement strand
TAAGTTTAATTCATATAAAATTTGTCTTATGTCATACCTGTTGTCTTGTTGCAGTTGTTGTCGTACGAAACATTCTGACATTAAAAATATCGTTCTCATGTAGATCTTGATTATTCAGAGCAAATCTATAGGGAAGCCGATTCTTATTGTCAGAGGATCGGCTTTTTCATTTAAAAATTATTTCATTTGAATCAAATAATGTAGAGTGGGGCTTATATGAAAACAAGAAAACTATCATTAATTGTTCTTGGTATTTTGTTGATGGGGAACGTAAGTCTTCAGGCTGAAGAGATACCAGATAAAGAGGTTGTGGATAATGTGTCACAAGCTGAAGCACCAGCAATTGAGCAGCCAGTATCGCAGGCGGACCTGGAGGGTGTGAGGGGAGAGCTGGCGGTGTTAAGTGACAAGCTGGCCAGACAGCTTGATAAAAATGTTGCTGCAACAACACGCTCATTGAAGATAAGCGGTTCCACTTCGAGCAAGTATTCTGCAGTCCAGTATACTAACAAACCAGGAGAGTATAAGAGCGGTTTTGCTCCGAGTTCAGTGAGTGTCTCCTTCAAGGGAAACCTGAAGAAAGACTATGATTATGGTCGTGATTTGAATTACGTTGCGGGATTTTCGGCAAGTGCGACATCTACTGCTACAAGTAATACAGTGCCTCAAGATGCCTACATTCAGTATTCACTCCTTCCGACACGTGATCAGGAACTCCCTACATTGACCCTTCAGTTCGGACAGCAGAAAAGGCTTTTTGGTCTTGAAGCAGCTTCAACAGAGGAGAAGCAGCCGGTGATCAATGGAGCGACTTTTGCCGGTGGGAGCGGATTAAACCTCTCCCCGAGGGATATCGGTCTTCAGTTGAAAGGTGATCTGTTCCCGACAGTAGATTTGGGTTTTGGCTATCGCGTTCCGTTGATAGAATACTATCTCGGTGTCTATAATGGAGCGGGAGCCAATTTACCTGATACTGATACGAGCAGGGATATTCTCGGCAGGATAGTGTTCAATGCTCCGGTTGGCTTCTACTCTCCCTATAAAGGATTGTCATTTGGAAGCTCCTTCTATAAGCCGGGAGACGTAGATATTACAAACGCTGCCGGTTTAAAGGGAAGGGGTTCAAAATTCAGGTATGGCCAGGATATCTCCTATGTGTCAGCTCCTATCGGATTTACTGCAGAATATGCTGTTGGCAGGGATGAGAATTTTTCCAATAGCACAGCGTCGGCTGTGAAGACTACGACGCAAAGTCAAGGATATACCCTGACTCTTTTTTACAGTTTCGGAGAGCAGTTTCTTCCGAATTTCAAGAGTCAGTCACGAAGCGACGACTGGTGGCCGAAGACTTATGAGCCGTTTGTCCGCTTTGATCGCTGGGATCCAAACACGAGTGTCGATAACGATCACACCACTATCGTAACTTATGGTTTGAACGTTTTCTTTGCCGAAACGACAAAACTCGCAATTAACTACAGTTTAACAGATAAACTGAGCACAAATCTCAAGCAGAATGATTTGGTTGTGCAGTTTCAATACTCATTCTGAGAATCTTAACAAAATAATGGAGATAACAAAATGATGAAATGGATAAAAATATTACCTGTAGCAGTTCTTTTGCTTATGGGTGTAACCGTTGTTTCGCATGCGGAAGATAAGCCTAAAGTTATTCGCTATGGTTTTAATGGAAACGGTTTGGGTAGGCCATTTACCGGTGGTGTAGGTGGTGTTATCAATGATAAAAATCTTCTGGAAAAAGAGTTTGCCAAAGATGGTATTCGAATTGAGAAAACATTTCTTGCATCTACAGGGCCAGGTTTGAATGAGGCTTTTGCATCAGGACTGCTTGATATAGCCGGATTTGGTGATTTCCCGAATATTGTTGGCAGGGCAGGCGGGTTGAAAACAAGATGGATTCTGGTCGGTGTCAGGGGAGACAACTCCCGCATCATTGTTCACCCTGAGTCGAACATTACCTCTGTAAAGCAGTTGAAAGGGTTAAGAATTGGTGTCGCAAAAGGTACTTGGGCTCAACTCTGGTTTGCAAAAATCCTTGTGGTTAATGGATTGACTGAGAAGGATGTAAAAGTGCTGAATCTGAAAGGATCTGATGCTACTGCTGCTTTTGTTGCAGGAAGCATTGATGCCGTTGTCGGTGGTAGTCTCTCGTTAGTTGATCAAGGGCTTGCCAAAATTCTCTATGAGTCCAATAAAGATCCTCAGTCTCTGCGCGGTCGAGATGGCTTGCTTGTTACAGAAGCGTTTGCCCAAAAATATCCTGATATTGTCAAACGGATTGTCAAGGTCAATATTCAGGCTGCTTATTGGCTTTCACAACCACAAAACACTGCAGAGTATTTGAGAATATCAGGTAAAACCGGCGGTGTTTATAAGGATGCAAAAAAAGATTATCTGACACATGATCTTAAGGTTAAGTGGAATCCTCGTCTTGATAAAGAGGCTATCGATCATTATCAGGCCAAGGCTGATTTCTGCTATGCAAACGGATACATCCGAAACAAGCTTGATGTAGAAAAATGGGCAGACAAAAGTTTTTCAGAAGCAGCATTGAAAGAACTTGGGCTCGAAAACTACTGGAAGTAATCGAAGATAATCCAATAGGATGAACTATAGCGCTGCAATGAAACTGAAAAATGCTTTATGTTTTTTGTGGCGCTCTGGTTTCAGTTTTGCATAGAGATACAGGTTAGTTTGATATTGTAATTAGTAAAGCTTGCTTGAGATTATTGGCTGAATAGAGAGAGATAGTCTGAAGCGTCAGTTAACACAACAGGTATAATTTTATGAGTAAAAGAAATTTTTCAGGAATTGACTTGAAGGACATGCTTCTTGCATTAATAGTGCCCCTTTTTGTTTTGGTTCTTTGGCAGATTGCTGTGTCTCTGCAACTTTTTTCAGAACTACTTCTTATTCCACCGGTCACCCTGGTTAAAACTCTTCGGGATCTGGCTCATTCTGGTGATCTTACGGTCAATATTATTGCAAGTTCGAAACGGGTCGTAACTGGTTTTTTAATTGGAGGATCTGCCGGATTGATACTTGGGGTTTTCATGGGAATATCATCATTTGTTGACAGATTTATCGGTCCATTGATTAAGGCATGTAAACATGTTCCGCTTTTTGCCTGGATGCCAATGATCATATTATTGTTTGGAATTGGGGAGCTTACAAAAGTTGTATTCCTGTCAATCGGTGCATTTTTTCCAATTCTCTATAACACGTATCAAGGAGTAAGCGGTGTTCCAAAAATATATCGTGAGCTTGCTCAAGTGTTCGATTACAAGAGTTACCGTTATCTTGCAAAAATTATAATTCCAAGCGCGATGCCCTCAATTATTACTGGCGTCCGACTGAGTTTTGGAATATTATGGATGTTTTTGGTTGGAGCAGAGCTGTTTGGATCTGAAGATGGTCTTGGTTACATGATGACCTGGGGTCGTCAATTATTTCAGATAGATGTTGTTATGGCCGGACTGGTTGTTATTGGTTTCATTGGTTTTTTGATGAACTATATCCTGGGGATAATAGAAAAGCATGTTTTACGTTGGCAGCTTTCTTTTGAGGGAGGGGCTTTGTGATGCTGAAGTATTTCAAAAAGGGAATATATTCAAATATTGCAAGTTTCATACTTCCAGTATTGCTACTTATTATCTGGCAATATATAACCGTTAACGGCTACATCTCTTCTCATATTCTGCCAAAACCAAATAAAATATTATCGACTTTTCTTTGGCTTTTTACAGCAGAAAGGTTTGTTTTTGATATTACGTTCAGCCTTGGTCGGGTGATGGTTGGTCTGGTGATTGGGGTTTTGTCAGGTTTTTTTCTTGGATTGCTTATGGGATTGTCCAAAACAGCAGAAAAAATATTTGCCCCCTTTTTACATCTTGTTCGTCAAGTACCGATTATTGGCTGGATACCCTTGATTGTCATGTGGTTTGGCTTGAATGAAACACCCAGATACCTGATAATAGCCATAGCAGCTTTTTTTCCGGCAGCGTTGAACACATTTTCAGGAGTGAGAAGTGTTCCACGGAGTTATGAAGAACTCGGTGCTGTTTATGGGTTTAAGGGTTTTAATCGAATCAGGCGAATTATTTTGCCTGCTGCATTACCATCAATTGTTACGGGTATTTCCTTGAGTTTGGCTATGTCATGGGAGTTGCTGGTTGCAGCCGAGTTGCTCATGGCGACACAGTTTGGGGTAGGGCGGCTTATTTTGGTTGGTCGCGATAAGTTCCAGATGGAGCTTGTGATTGTAGGTATTATAACGGTTGGCTTTATTGGTTTTTTAATGACCAAAATTGTTGAGCAATTCGGAAAAGGAACTCAAGGCGGAAATGTTTTCCACCAACGATTTTAAATTCATGG
>CAIUVX010000174.1 GCA_903902705.1 uncultured Methylococcales bacterium | reverse complement strand
TCGATTGGTTAGAAAAACACTTTCGTTTTCCAAAAAACTTGAAAATCATATCGGTGCGATTTGGTATTTTATTCATCACTATAATGACAATATTCGTAACCAATTGAGATTCTCTTAATCACTCACTGTTTATGACTACCAATACTTTATTTAACGCATTGCAAAGTAAATAACAATGCGCCTGACTCACGCCGAATATAATCATCTTTTCGCCATAACTGGAATTTTTGCGGATTTCTTCCGCAATACGGTCACAACGTTCTTCTGATAAATATTTACGTTCTAATTGTTCCAGTTTTAGCTTTTTTTCTTTGGGTAAATCAATACGTTTTCGGGTTTCTGGGTCAAGCACATATTCAATAGGAATACCTGCCGCTTGTGCCTCGCGAGTCAAATGCGTCAAAATTTCCTGCACGTTATATTCTGCTAAAAAACCTTCTTCAATACCGCGTTGTAAATCAAATGTATAAGTGGCTTCTTGGGTTTCGCAACCAAATAATTTATAAGTATCGCGGATAGCTAAATCTTCGGGCGAAACCTCATTGTCTTTTTTAGCGACGGCTATTTTCGGCGTTGCCGTTAAACCAATACGCGGACACAGAAAATGGTCAAAAATCAATTTGCGACTAACGGATATGGAGCGGTGGCATTCATCGACAATAATCAAATCATAAAATTGATTAGGCATTTCCTGAAAAATGCGTTCCAGCGTATCAATCACCACCACATGAATTGAGGTGTGTTTGTGCTGTTTATAATTACCCGACCGCAGCCGCGTTGAAGTGTATTCCTTGCTAATCAGCGCAAAACCATCATCAATCGCCTGTTCAGCAAGCAACACCCTATCGACCACAAATAGAATTTTTCTGGCTAAACCGTGCGCTAATAAGGCTTTTGTTAATGCCACCATCGTTCTGGTTTTACCCAAACCTGTTGCCATGTGAACCAGCATTTTGGTTTCGCCCTGTTTGTAGCGGTCAATCAGGATTTCAATACAGTCTGTTTGATAATAACGGGTTTTACCGATGACAGCATCATAACCACCTGCCAATAATGAATCGATAACAATGGGTTTTTCTTGGGTAGCGGCGCGGTGCTGTTTTTTCTTAAGCTGCATTTGTTCCAGCGTTAAGAATTCATTACAGCGTTTAAATTCGCCAGCGTCTAATCCACGCCACGCCATATCGTAAAATAAAATTCGCTCTTTTGAACAGGCATATAAAAAGCGCGGCTTTAATATTACTGCATACAGCAAACGTAATTTAGCTATCGCTTTCTTTTCGTTTTTTTTCTCTAGTTTATTTTCAATAACAGCAATAACTTCGCCGTTTAAATCCTGTAACACTAAATCGGTTTTAATGGATTGACAGTTATATTCTTGTTGCTGTACTTCACTCAATTTATATTCGGGTTGATATAACAAAGTATCGCCCAGTTTCCAGCCGATAGCCTCCAGTGCTTTTATTACAGGAATATCTACGCTTTGTGCTTCGTTGTCATTGATAGCCATTTCAAATCCTAAATAACAAGCAAGGTTAATTTTTATTTAAACGGGTTAATAATCAATAGCTGGTTTTCAATATTCTGCTGATGCTGCATATCTTCGCTATAAAGTGTAGAGCAATTATTTTCTAATGCGCTGGCAACAATCAAAGAATCCCAAAAAGATAAGCTATATTGAGAGCGAAGATTAAAAGCTAATTGATAAGTTTGAAAACCGATAGGTGCAATTAAAGAAATGGGTAGAATATTTTGTTCCACCATATTGAAAACAACCGCATCTTCTAATTTGAACTTTTTAACCAAATTGCTATGAAATTCATTTAAAACCTGAGTTGAAGTGACAATGGTTTGAGATTGTATAAGTGTCTCAAAAATAGATAAGGCAATGCTTCTTTTTCTTTCATCTTTTGGATCTTCTGATTCGGTGAGTGCGTAAATATAGATGTTGGTGTCAATAAACGCTTTAGCGGTCATATAATTCGTCCCGTTTAGCAATGTTTTTATAGCTATTGACGGCAACAGGATTTAAAAATCCTGCGGGTAGTTTATTGGCTGTTGCTTTGACTTCTATGATAAAAACTTTGATATGTTTTTTTTCAAGTTCTTTGTATTCAACGGGGATTTGAATGGTGTTGTTATGAACCTCTGTTTCAAATTCAATAGCGTACATGATTTTTCCTTTTTGTTAATTAACTGCTTGCCCAGATTGCGTTGATGAGTTTGGTTATTTTCTGACATCTGACTAGCTAAAATTAATATCTGCTTTACGATGTTGTTTCATACAATCACGCAGATATAAATTAATTAGGTTTTGATAAGAAATACCTGTTTCAGTTGCCATATTTTTAAAATACTCAATTACATCATTTTCTATTTCAATTAAGGCGGTTTGCTGTTTTAATTGAGTAGCATAAGGATTTTTTCGACTTTTCATTTTTGTTAAGTCATATTCTTTTTTCATGATTAATCACCTGTATAAGATTTACTTTCTGTATTTGTCGCTTTGCGTGCCGAAATAATGCGAATGGTATTATTATTTCTAACGCAATGACAAATTAATAAAAGACGTTCATTCGCACTCATACCCAACATTAAAAAGTGTTCTTCGGTATGGGTGGAATGTTCACTATCAAAAAATTGTATGGCATATTCATCGTAAAAAACAGATTGTGCTTCGATAAATGATATACCGTGTTTTTTCTGATTTGATTTGTCTTTACGGGTATCCCATTCAAAATTAATATCAGTGAGTGGTTTCATTTTTTGGCATTGTTCATAAGTGTTACGGTATATTTTTGGAGTCCAAACTCATGAGTTTGGACTCCGTAGTTATGTAGGTCGGGTTAGCGATAGCGTAACCCGACATATTCATAGATTAATGTCGGGTTACGGCAAGCCTAACCCGACCTACGCACTAATTTTGCATACCATTTGTCATTAGTTTGAAAAACACCAAGAGCATATAGTTTTGTTTGTTTGTTCATTTTTGGTGAATGAATTTCCCAATGTATAAAATAAGCAGTCTCACCATATTTTTCACGAATAATAATTCGTGTATCTGAAAAGTTAAAATTTAATCCGTCAAATACTGGCATTTGATTTGTATTTCCATGAGTATACTCAAACATAAGTGCATCTATATTATTTCCGTTTATAGTTAATTTGCATGATCTTTGTATTATATTTGAATGTAAAAACTTTAATCGACTGTCTATTGATATTCTAACGACAGCATAATGTGCAGGCTCAATAGATTCATTCGTTAAAGAAAATCCCAAATCAAAACCAGTGTATTTACCTTCTGAATCACTGCTGTCGAAATTAATTTCAATTTTTTTATTTAAATTGTCAGTTGTTAATTTTAATAATGGTGTTTCATTTCTATGACTAACATCTCTTACCTCATATTCTTCCATCGCTTTAGATTCAAAGTTATATCTTTTATAAAATTTTTTATCATTTGCTTGATGAGGTGCGCGATTACTTTGAGGAATACAAACAACATAAGCAACTTTTCCAGCATTACCTTTAGTTAAATCAATTTGATTAATTTTTATGCCGTCGATTTTTCTTTGGATATTAGAAGAAATGACTTGTTCTAGCCATTCTTTAGAAAACTTAGTTAAATCTATTCCTTCAATTTTTGTTGGTATATGTCCATTTTCACAAATTCCATAGATAATTATCCCTCCAGCAGAATTAGCAAAAGCAGAGACATCTTTGCTAATCTCGTTTTTATGGTTATCATCATTCATAAGAGCGCGTGAACCTTTATATTCTAAATCAATAGATTCTTTTCTTTGCGTATTTATTAGATCTTCTAAATCAACTTCAATCCAATCAATAGGTTTTTTCATAAAAATTCCTCTTTAAATTAAAAATACAGAAACGAACATTTTAAAACTATGTTACCTAAAAAATCTAACGTGGAAACAGTATCTTTATTCATGTTGACGACCTATAGACTGCGGCTCGATCATTTTTTCAGTCGCCTCACGCAGTTTCGATTCAGAGTCAATCAAGAATTGTGCTGATGTAACTACTTCTTCACCTGCTTTCAATCCTTTAAGCACGGTGACATTGCCATCTGATGATAAGCCAGTGGTAATTTCACGCGGTTCAAACTTACCCGCGCCTTGCACTACAAATACCTGATTTTTTGTGCCTGAACGCACCACCGCTTCGACAGGAATCACCACCGCATTCACTTGTTTATCAGCATAAATTATTACATCGGCAAACATATCAGGTTTTAATAAGCGTTCGGCATTATCAAACACCAGACGAACTTTAATTGTGCGGGTTTTAGCTTCGGCATAGGGATAAATAAACGCGAGTCGCCCTTTAAATACCCGATCTGGCACACCATCCAAACGCATTTCTACTGCATCGCCCTCTTTTACCCACGGTAATTCGTGTTCATAAATATCAGCATAAACCCACACAGTGGCTAAATCAGCAATCATATAAAGTTCGGTTTCTGGCGTGACATATTGCCCTTCACGCGCTCCGATATTAATCACAATGCCATTCGTTGGGCTATGAATATGCAGACTTTTTTTAATGCTATGGCTATTAGTCAGTTCATGTAGTTGATGTTCTGGAACATCCAATAGTTTTAGACGTTCAAGCGAACTTTCAGCCAATTCTTTCGCACCACGGCGTATCTCTTCAAGCGGACTTTTTGCTAAAATTTTCTGATTATCCAATGCCAAAATATATTCTTGCTGACTGGCAACCAGTTGTGGGGAATAAATACTCAGTAGCTCTTGATAACTGCTGACTTTTTCGCCCGTTTTATCGACGCGCAAGGTTTCAATCCAGCCTTCGGTTTTGGGATGTAAACGGGTGATATGTTCTTCATCGTAGGCAATTCTCCCTACCGCATGAACGATATGAGAAAGTTGGCTGTTTTTTGCCAGCGTGGTACGAACGCCGATATTTTGAATAGTCACGGCATCGATTTTAACGCTACCCGCTACTTCGGCTGAGTTTTTGTCATCTGCATAGACAGGCACATAATCCATACCCATATTATCTTTTGCAGGGACAGGTGAGGTGACGGATGGATTCATCGGATTGCGATAAAAAAGGATTTTCGGTTTTTCAACTTCCTCATAAACAGGCACATAGTCCATACCCATATTGTCTTTTGCAGGGGCAGGCGAGGTGACGGATGGATTCATTGGGTTACGATAAAACAATGGCTTTTTAACGACTGCGAGTTCTTTAAGGACTGGCGGTCGTAAAGAGACGGAGAACAAATAACCACCACCCGCGCCTAAACTCAGCATAAATACCGCTGTAATGATTATCGACTTATTCATAAATTTCCTCCTGCCCAACCGTGGCGGTGAGTTGCGCTAACGCCTGATTTGCCTCAGAAAATGCTTTCCAATACTGGATTTCGTATTCAAACAGAGTAATCTGACTGCGAACTAAATTCAGAAAATCGACTTTATTGACTTGATAACCTGCCAACATGGAAGCAACCGTTTGTCTGGCTTGCGGTACGATGCCTGTGTCATACAACACAAACTGCTCTTTAGCGCGTTGATAATCGGTATAGGCTTGAGTGATTTGTGAACGAACTTTATTCCATTCATCCTGCAAGGTGTATTTTTGCTGCATTAATTCACTGGCACGTTGATCGACTGCTTTCGCCTGTTTTTGGGCGGCAAAAATCGGTACATTCATGCTTAAACTCATGCTTAATAAATCTGAGCGGCGATTCCCGTCTGGGGTGTTAGCGCGTGCGCCATAACCTGCATCGACAGTAAAATCTGGCAGATAATCCTTTTTTGCCAATTCTAACCGTGATTCAGCCGCATGAATGGTTTGACGATTGCTATCGAGAACGGCGCGTGAAGTTTCAGCCATTGAATAAAGCTGTTTTTCCTGTTTGATATTAGGTACAGACAAAGCAACGGTTTCTGGTAATTTCAACTCACTATCAGCGGATTTATTGAGCAGTGCATCCAAGCTGGCAATCGCATTACGGCGTGAGCCTTTTAACATCAGTTGTTGATCCAATAATTTGGATAATTCCAATTGTGCAAGCAAGACATCCTGTTGTAATCCAACACCAACTTCATATTTAGTTCTGGCAATTTCAACAAACTGTTGCAGCAAAGTGTGATTGCTTTCGACTAATGCCAGTGCATGATCCAGATAAAAAATTAACCACCAGATGCTCTTAACTTCACTCAATAAGCGTTGGCGTACTTCGGTAATATTGGCAGAAGCTGCCTCTGCTTCAAACTGTGCCGCCTGTTCGCGTAACGCTAATTTTCCAGGAAAAGGAATGGTTTGAGAAACACTGACTCCTAACTGAGTCATATCTTCTTGGCGTGTGCTAAAAGAATTGACAGGCAAGCTCATCGCATTAAAACTGATTTGCGGATCAGGTAATGTGCCTTCTTGTGAAGGAATCGCCGCCATTGCTTTGGCGCGTGCCTGCATTTGTGCGAGGTCTGGATTATCAGCAATAACCAGTTCGGTGGCGGCTTGTAGTGTTAAAGCGGTTGGCTGTGCAGTGACAGAAAAACTGTAGGCAAACAATAGCCCATACAAACCAACCACTCTTAAAAAAAGTGGGAATGACATAATAGCCTCTAAACATAGTTTTAAAATATCTAAGACCTGTCAGGTTTTTAAAACCTGACAGGTCTAGTGATTAGCATCAGCTAAAAACTATAAATCGGCGGTTTTATTTCGGGCGCAACAGCAAACGAACGGGGAAAGGTATTAGTTTTTTGACGATAGCGATAACTGCCATAAGCCAACGACAACAGTAGAAAAACAGTGCTGATGTCACCGTCACCACAGACAGAAAAACTACAGGCACTGCTGGTAGTACATAATAATTTGGCTTTATTGTGTTGATGACAGGCATCATGACTCACGTTGTCAATCGAATCAGTTAGCACAGTGCTATGCTCGGCAAGCACAGAACCAGCCATACTCGAATAATGCGTAAACACCGAGATCATCGGCGTTATAAACATGATCAGTATTAACAGGAATAAAAACCGTCGGCTAGTCATTGGGCTATGAATTGAAAGTGGCTGTTCGCTGCCTTGTTACTTAAATAGCTTAGACAGCTTTAGGCTACTAGAAACCATTTTGGACAAAATGTCTAGTTTTTTACCTGCAATATGGTGATTTAAACTTATTTTTTGTCGTGTATAGCAAGAAATGTTATAAAATTGCCTGTTTTGAATTTAACTGCCGATTATCGGCAATCTACAGAGTGACTTTAAGTTATGCGATGTCCGTTTTGTGCGGCACAAGATACTCGAGTGCTGGATTCTCGATTAATCAATGAAGGCGATCAAGTGCGTAGGCGGCGTGAATGCAATGTTTGCAAAGAACGCTTTACGACTTTTGAAACCGTCGAACTCAATATGCCAACGGTGATTAAACGTAATGGCATCCGTGAACCTTTTGAAGAAAAAAAATTACGTTCAGGGATGTTAAAAGCCTTGGAAAAACGCCCTGTTGATAGCAATGATATTGAAGCCGCGCTTAATCGTATTAAAAAAGGCTTAATGGACAGAGGCGATAGAGAAATATCCACCCAAGAACTGGGTGAAAAAATCATGCAGGAGTTAAATACCTTAGACCACGTTGCTTATGTCCGTTTTGCGTCGGTGTATCGCAGTTTTCAAGATGTCAGCGACTTTACTGACATGATTGAAGATTTACAAAAAAAATAATGACCGCTGCACAAGATACTTTTTATATGGCAAAAGCCATACAACTGGCAAAACGTGGGCGTTACACCACCGCCCCCAATCCTAATGTCGGCTGTGTGCTGGTAAAAAACGGGCAAATCATAGCCGAAGGCTGGCATAAAAAAGCAGGGCAAGGACACGCGGAAGTCGAAGCCCTAAAACAAATAGCTAATGCCCAAGGCGCGACCGCTTACGTCACCCTTGAACCCTGTAGTCATCATGGAAAAACCCCACCCTGTTGTGACGCATTGATTAAAGCAGGTGTTAGTCGCGTAGTTGCCGCCATGACTGATCCCAATCCATTAGTGTCAGGTCAAGGGCTTGCCAAACTACAAGACGCAGGTATTGAAGTGCTTTGTGGCGTATTAGCCGATGATGCCTACGCGCTAAATCGTGGCTTTATTAAACGCATGACAGAAGTTCGTCCATTTGTACGCAGTAAATTAGCCATGAGTCTCGATGGTCGTACCGCAATGGCATCAGGTGAAAGTCAATGGATTACCTCCGCTGAATCCAGAGCCGATGTGCATAAATTACGAGCCGAAAGCTCGGCAATTTTAACAGGCATCGGTACCGTATTAGCCGATGATCCCTCTCTAACTACCCGCGTGGATTTTGACGTACAACAACCGTTGCGCATAGTATTAGACTCACAATTACAAATGCCAGTCACTGCAAAAATGGCAACATTGGCAGGACGTAGCATCATCTTGACCTGCTCAACCGACACCGATAAACAACAACGCTTACAGCAAGCGGGCTTTGAAGTTTATAGTTTACCCGCACAAAATGCACGACTGGATTTATTTGAGGTCATGAAATTTTTAGCCCGCAATTGTCAGGTTAATGATTTATTAGTTGAAGCAGGCGCGATACTTAATGGCGCGTTACTCGAACACAGTTTGATTGATGAAGCTATTATTTACATGGCAAGCTGTGTATTAGGCGACCAAGGGCGTGGCTTATTTCACCTGCCCTCTTTACACACGATGGCGGATAAAAAAATGCTAAAACTGCGTGATGTTCGACAGATTGGTGCAGATTTAAAATTGACTCTGACTGCACGTTGAAATGATAAAGGCATAACATCGATAAAATACTGGGATTCGCAACTCATCCCAAGCCTATGCACTAAGTCATCAACAATTTTAGAGCCTTTGCTCTTCAGCAAATCCCACTTTGGTTCGGCTTCGTCCCGTCCATTACCCACAACTAGGTGTGTAGCTATAGCAAAAGCAGTTGTGTTGATTGTAAAACCGTTCGCCCTGAGCTTGTCGAAGGGTGTTGTGGTTCGACAAGCTCACCACGAACGGTATCATTTTATTGTTCTTTAGCTATATCATCCGCAACTCATTATGATTATTTAAGCATTATAAGAAAATCCCCTTAGCACAAAGGAGTTCATCATGCTAGACCCACATCCACGCGCCCAATTGTGCTTTGTTATTCAGCAATATGGGCAAGTTATTATTACCGAACCGAAACGCTGTAAAGGGATGTTAAGTGATTTAGCACCACACCACCGTTTAGAAATAAATTTACTCATCGCGGCGTTAGAGCAGAAGGTCGCACAGGAATTATTGAAACCTACTGCTTTAATTCCAGTGGCTATGCAGTTGGAGCGGTTAGCACAACGGCTGCATGACACTGTGGGTATTAAAGAAGACTTTGCTTATTGGGCGGTGGAATCGTGGGCGTTGGCTTTGGGTGTGATTCAACAGCCGATGCCTAAACAAACGGTTCAATCAATAGCAAATGTTTCTCCGCCACCTGTTCAATCAATACCAAAACCTCAAGCAATGCCAGCCCCTAAAGTTGCAGTGACACCCACACCAGCACCAAAAATTATTCCACCATCAGCTACAAAACAGCGTATTGGTAAATTTATTGTGCAAGAGGGTATCGCTACGGATACAGAAACAGGCTTAATGTGGTGTCGTTTTGCACATGGGCAAACGTGGGAAAATGGCACAGCCACTGGTAATGCAAAAGAAGGCAATTGGAAAACAGCTTTTGATGTAGCTAAACAAAGTAGTTATGCAGGTTATACCGATTGGCGATTACCCACAATTGATGAGTTAAAAACACTGATTGATAAAGTCAAAGGTAAAACAGGTAATTACATTGATGCAGATGTTTTTCCCAAGAATAACCGTTGGTTTTGGGCATCTTCGCCCAGTGAGGATAGTAATGGCAAGGCGTGGTTTATGAACTTCGGTAATGGTCATGGTTTCAGTGACAATAAATATTCCTGCCACTCTGTTCGAATCATGCGAGGAAAACAATAAGTTTTTTAGTTTTCACTCCCCCCATAACAACACAATAAAAAATAACGCCCATGAACCAACTCCTAAAACTCAATCAAACCGTCCAACTAGACAATGGCGCAAGCTGTACCGTGCAAGCATTCTTAGGCTCAGGCGGACAAGGTGAAGTCTATCGTGCTGATTTAAACGGCGCGGCAGTCGCGCTTAAATGGTATTTTCCTCAACAAGCGACCCCCGAACAATACACCGCGTTACAGCACTTATTAAAAATTGGTGCGCCGAATGCTAATTTTTTATTTCCACTGGCATTAGCTCCTGCAATTAATAACACAGGCTTTGGTTATGTCATGCCCTTACGCCCTGCCAATTACAAAAATATTTCTGATTTAATCAAACGCCGTATTGAGTTGGACTTTAGCCAATTACTGACCGCAACCGTTGAATTAACTGATAGCTTTTTACAGCTTCATGCTAAAGGTTTGTGTTACCGCGATATTTCTTTTGGTAATTTTTTTATTGACCCTGATACGGGCGCGATTTTGATTTGTGATAACGATAACGTCACTATCAATGGTACGCAAACGACGGGGGTGATTGGTACGCCGCGTTTTATGTCGCCTGAGATTGTTCGCCGTGATAGCAATCCCAACAGTGACAGCGATTTGTTTTCTTTAGCCGTGTTATTGTTTTATCTGCTATTTTTACATCATCCGTTAGAAGGTAAACGTGAAGCTGATATTAAATGCTTTGATTTGCCTGCGATGAATCAATTATACGGTTCGCAACCGTTGTTCATTTTTGATCCCAACGATAACAGCAATTACCCTGTGAAGGGCTATCAAGATAACGCGCTTATTTATTGGGCAATTTATCCACAGTTTATTAAAGACTTGTTTATGCTGTCATTTACTAAAGGTTTGAATGATACCCACAGTCGAGTGCGGGGTAGTGTTTGGCGACAACAGTTATTGCGCTTAAAAGACAATATTATTGAATGTGCGTGTGGAGCGGAGAATTTTTATGATTTTGTTCAGTTTAAAGCGACACGACAAATGCAGCCTTGTTGGGATTGTCAAAAACGCTTGCAACTGCCGCCGCGCATTCGCATTAAACACCCTACACAAGAAATGACGGTGGTTTTAAATAGCGGTACGCAATTATATCCGTATCATCTTTATCCTAACCGTAAGAATGAGTTAAGACCTGCGGTTGCTCAAGTGGTTCAGCATCCACAAAATCCCACTATCTGGGGTTTAAAAAATTTAACAGCGGAGGCGTGGACATTCACCGAAAACAATGCTGTTAAAACGGTTGCTCAAGGGCAAAGCGTGACTTTAACGACTGGCATCACGCTTAATTTTGGACAAACGCAAGCTGAAATTCGCATTTAATCTGCTGGAATACAAACCTAGGTTTGTATTCCGTATGCAATTTAAAACCGCTGTATCACACTAAACAACAGGAAACTTCATGACCAAAGTAAAAAAACGCCCCGGTGGAGAATTAGCCACTCGTCCCTTGCATTTTATATGGATAGCCGATTGTTCATATTCAATGGACGGCAGTAAAATTGAATCCCTTAATCACGCCATTAAAGAAGCCATTCCCGCCATGCGACAGGTAGCGGCTGATAATGTCAATGCAGAGGTGCTGGTAAGAGCGGTTAAATTTTCCACTGGCGCACAATGGCACGTTGCACAACCTACCAAAGTCGATGAGTTCAACTGGCAAGATTTACACGTTGAGGGCATGACGGCAATGGGTGCAGCACTACATTTAGTGGCTGATCAATTGAAAATGCCCCCAATGGAAGAACGCGGTTTACCCCCTGTATTAGTGTTAATCTCAGATGGTCAACCCACTGATGATTTTGCCAGTGGCTTAGCGGCGTTAATGAAATTGCCGTGGGGTAAAAAAGCCGTGCGCATTGCTATTGCCATAGGTGATGATGTCGATTTAGACGTGATGGAACAATTTATTGGTAATCCAGAATTGCCACCGTTACAAGCACAAAACGCAGAACAACTGGTTAATTATATTCGTTGGGTATCAACGGCAGTATTACAAGCGGCTTCTGCACCACCTAGCCAAGTCACTACAGAAACCAGTGGTAATGTACCATTACCCGCTATTCCCACTGTTGACCCTACAACATCGGCGGACGTATGGTAACTTGGCAGGTTTTAACAGAAAGTGTACGCGGGGCAACGCATCACCGTAATGGTTTGCGTAATCAAGATGCAGTTGACCATTATCAAGCAGAAGGAGGCTTACCGCTGATTGTTGCCGTTGCCGATGGTCACGGTAGCACACGTTGTACGCACAGTCATTTAGGCGCGAAGTTTGCTGTTGAAGCGGCAATTGACAGTGTGCTAACGGTGTTTGATTCACCTGATTTAACTTTGCCACAAATTCGCACTTTAGCAGAAAAATTGCCGCAAACACTTACCCATTGCTGGCACGATAAAGTCGATAGTTATCTAAAAAAATTAGGTATAGAAGATTGTTTACGCACAAAAACACCGACTAAAAACCGTTATTTACCCTTTGGTACAACATTACTGGTCACCTGTGTTTTAAAAGATTGTATTTTATATTGGCAAATCGGTGATGGTGATATTGTTGTCATTCAAGCGGATGGGATGCTAATTACGCCGATTCCAAACGATGCACGTTTATTGGGCAATGACACCACTTCTTTATGCAATAAAAAACCGTGGCAAGATTTTCGTGATGCGTTTATACCAATTGTTGAACCACCAAAAGCCATTTTTTTAATCACCGATGGTTATAAAAATTCCTTCAAACAGGTGGATGGTTTTTATCAAGCCTTAACCGATATTAACGAATTTATAAGCACCGATGGCGCGGATTCAGTGAAACAAGATTTAGCAGGCTGGCTTAATGAAACCTCACAACAAGGTAGTGGTGATGATATTAGCTTAGCGGTCATTTATGGTGCTGAGGAAAAATAAAATGCTAGACCCACATCCTCGCGCACAACTGTGTTTGATTATTCAGCAATATGGTCAAAATATTATTGCTGAACCAAAACGTTGTCGCGGGATGTTAAGTGATTTAGCCCCGCACCACCGCTTAGAAAATAATTTACTGGTTTCCGCATTAGAGCAGAAAGTCGCACAAGAATTATTACAACCCAGTGCGTTAATTCCCCTCAATATGCAGCTAGAGCGTTTAGCAAAACGCTTGCATGATACTGTTGGAATGAAAGAAGAGTTTGCTTATTGGGCGGTGGAATCGTGGGCATTGGCTTTAGGTGTGAATCAATCGACGGTAAAAACATCACCAACACCACCGCCAGTAAAAGAAGGAAAAGCAGATCGTGTCGAAGTGGTACGCAAAAAACATCCTAATGCTTATGCAAAATGGTCTGCGCTTGACGATGATAGCCTAAGGAAAAAATACGCTGAAGGCTCTACAATTGGTGAGCTTGCCAAACTTCTGCACAGAACAGAAGGCGCGATACAATCAAGATTAACAAAACTTCACATTCAACCACCACTGCCGACAAAAACTATCACAACACAACAACGCATCGGTAAATTTATCATGTGGGATGGCTATAATGCCAAAGGTGCTGTTAGGCTTGTACATAAAGTCGCAATGATACTACCGCCTGTTTTAGCAAATCTGCCTATAACTCAATTGTTATCAAAATTTTTTGCATGGTGGATCGCGGGATTTATTTTTATCGCTATCGTTTATATTTTTTCTGGCACTCAGTCTGAAAACAACAATACTCCAGAACAGCCTCTAGTAGCTTCCGTACCAACACTAAGTCCGCCACAAGCTGTCACTAGATGTTTTGGCAACTGTACCAACGGTCAAGGGACAATTAATTACGCCAATGGCGATAAATACGTTGGTGATATTAAAAATAACAAGGCAGATGGGCATGGAACACTTGCTTATGCAGATGGCAATAAATACGTTGGCGAATTTAAAAACGGTAAACTCGTCAAAAATAACCCACAAGTTACACCGCAAACGGATAATAGCAAATTAGACTCCGATGCTGTGACCCCACCATCCAAACCTGACGGAACGCAACCGCGTTGTATTAAAGGCGATTGTGTTAATGGTAATGGACACGGCACACAAACTTATCCCGATGGTAGTAAATATATTGGTCAATTTAAAAAATGGTTTATCCGATGGTCAAGGTACATTGATTTTTCCTAATGGTGAAAAATTTGTCGGTAAATTCAAACAAGATAAGTTTCAACGGTAACTCGGTAAACGAAATAACGATAGCGTATTCTGTCGTATATTTGGCTAGTGAATAATTTGCTGTTTTTATTCATTGGCAACAAAAGCACGAATTTGTCGCCCCCATTTACACTTTGCATTCAAAGTTAGGCTAAATTCAGATAGAATCCCCGCCATGTTTAATTATTAGTAGTGGAGAGTTCGTTGAGTATCCTAACTATTCTCGAGTTTCCTGATGAAAGACTGCGCAAAATTGCCGCTAAGGTGAAAACAGTCGATGATAACATCAGAAAATTGGTCGATGATATGCTTCAAACCATGTATCAAGAACATGGTGTTGGTTTAGCCGCAACCCAAGTCAATGTGCATCAACGGGTGATTGTGATTGATGTCAGTGAAAACAAAGATGCCCCCTTATGTCTTATCAATCCTGAAATTATTGAAAAATACGGATTGAAAGAAAGCGAAGAAGGCTGTCTTTCTGTACCCAATTTTTTTGAAAAAGTAAAACGGGTAGAACGTATTAAAGTCAAAGCGTTAGATAGAAATGGTCGCCCCTTTGAATTTGAGGCAACTGATTTACTGTCGGTTTGTGTACAGCATGAAATGGATCATTTAGAAGGCAAATTATTTGTCGATTATATTTCCTCATTAAAACGCCAGCGCATTAAAAAGAAGCTGGAAAAACTGCATAAACAGGGATAGAACGGATGAAAATTATTTTTGCTGGTACGCCAGAATTTGCTGTACCCAGTTTGCAAACACTGATTGATTCAGATCATGAAATTTGTGCGGTTTATACCCAGCCAGACCGTCCTTCAGGTAGAGGACGGCAATTGCATCCTAGCCCTGTTAAAGCTTTGGCATTAGCCGCTGGTATTCCTGTGTTTCAACCGCTCACGCTCAAAACCGATGAGGATTGTCAGCAAATGGCGGCATTGAATGCTGATTTGATAGTGGTGGTTGCTTACGGCATGATTTTAACCCAAGCAGTTTTAGATTTTCCGCCCTTAGGGTGTATCAATGTGCATGGTTCATTATTACCACGTTGGCGCGGTGCTGCACCGATTCAACGCGCTTTAATGGCGGGGGATGAAAAAACAGGCGTGACTATTATGAAAATCATCCGCAAGCTAGATGCTGGCGATATGCTTCATAAAGAAGAACTGCTCATTAGTGACACTGACACTTCTCATGATTTATACCTCAAATTAGCCGACTTAGGTGCGATAGGGTTAGCGAAGGTCTTGACGCAACTAGAAAATGGCTTGTTAAAGCCTGAAATACAGGATGAAAGCCTCGTCACTCATGCAGAAAAGTTGGATAAAAGTGAAGCGACTATTGATTGGACACAATCCGCAGAAGCTATCTCCAGAAAAATACGCGGCTTGAATCCTTGGCCTGTGGCACAAACAGATTACCAAGGGCAGGTGTTACGAATCTGGCAAGCGGAGGCGTTGAATGAAACTAGCAACTTACCCGCTGGTACGGTTGATAGTACGCATAAAAAATTAGATGTGGCAACAACTCAGGGTATCGTTCGATTATTAGAAGTTCAGCTTCCCAATGGTAAGCGCATGACCGCCCAAGCCTTTTTAAATGCTCACGCAGTGGATGGAGTCAAACTCGGTTGAATACACGATTACTGGCAGCCAAAGTGCTGTCTCGCGTTTTGCAAGAAGGGCAATCGCTCACCGCCGCTTTAGAACCTGCCTTGTTAAGCGTTGAATCCAGTCAAGACAAAGCCTTTGTTCAAGCAATCTGTTACGGTGTTTGTCGGCAATATCATCGTTTGGATTTTATTCTTAGTCAGTTATTGGATAAGCCATTAAAAGACAGCGAGATAAAAGCCCTAGCCTTAGTTGGCTTGTATCAACTCAGTTTTATGCGCGTTAAACCTCATGCTGCTGTGTCAGAAACGGTGTTGGCAACCAAGAAAAAGCCGTGGGCTAAAGGTTTGTTAAATGCGCTATTAAGACGCTATTTGCGTGAACAAGAAATACTGGACAATCTGGCAAATCAAACTGATACCGCCGCTACCAGTCATCCAGATTGGCTAATTAAACGGTTCACTCAAGATTGGTCAAATCATGCCGCGCAAATCCTCTATGAAAATAATCAACAACCGCCGATGGTGTTGCGTGTGTGCAAGCGCAAAACCAACACGGCTGATTATTTACAACGCTTAGTTGAGCAAGGCATCACAGGCACTACCGTTGATTTTTGCCCATCCGCCATTGTGTTAGACAAACCTGTTGCCGTTGAATTATTGCCTGATTTTGCCAACGGTTACGTTTCTGTGCAAGACACCGCCGCGCAATTAGCCGCTGGTTTATTGGATGCACAAGCAGGACAGCGGGTGCTAGATATGTGTGCCGCACCTGGAGGAAAAACCGCACATATTTTCGAATCACAACCACAATTAAAAGAGCTAGTCGGGCTAGAAATAGATGCTGCCAGAATGCAGCGGGTTCGAGAAAACTGCCAACGCTTGCAACTTTCACCCACTCTGATTATTGGTGATGCAACACAACCAAACGCATGGTGGGATGGTCAACTGTTTGAGCGAATTTTAGTAGACGCGCCCTGCTCTGCCTTGGGTGTTATTCGTCGTCATCCAGACATAAAATTATTACGCCGCCCCGAAGATATTGCCGTTTTGCAAATATTACAGCGCGACATACTTAACGCCGCGTGGTCGATGTTAGCCTCAGGCGGGCTATTGCTTTATGCAACCTGTTCCGTATTAAAACAAGAAAATGAACAGCAAATTCATGAATTTTTAGCGACACATCCCGATGCAACTGAATTACCTATTCATGCAGATTGGGGAATAGCCACTGCTCACGGACGACAAATTTTAACGGGAACAGCCGCAATGGATGGTTTTTATTATGCGCGACTGCAAAAACAATAAGATACGCTTGCTAGTGGGACTGCTTATTTGGCTATTCGCCGTCCCTGCTATGGCTACCGAAGTCACGCACGCTCACACCGAATTACGCGGCGATAATTATGTATTATTTGCCGAGTTAGATTATCAACTGAGTGAAAAAGCCAAAGAAGCCCTAGAAAACGGCGTGTCTTTATTTTGGACACTGCACATTAAAGTCATGCGTCAACGGGATTATCTATGGGCTACAACAGAACTCGATACCTCCATTCGTTACCGTCTGCAATATCACGCCCTGCTGAATATGTACCGCGTGGTGATTGTTAAGCCTGATAGTCAGGAAAAAAATGCTGATAGTTACAATTTTTCCACCTTATCATCGGCACTGAATTTAATGGCATCGGTAGACAAACTTCCCCTACTTAAACAGTCAAACATCAATCCAGAAAAACATTATGTCGTACAAATAAAAGCAAACTTTGAGATTGAGGAGTTACCTTTACCGCTACAACCTATCGCCTATATTAACCCGCAATGGTATTTATCCAGCGATTGGACGACATGGGATTTACCCCCAGTTCCTAACACACAAGGCAAACCATAATGCTCAACTCCTTTTTCAGTCACGATGCTGAACCTGTTCAACCTGAAAGCCAATGCGTGGACATTGAACAGTTATTAGCCCAAGGCGATTATTTAACGGCTATCGGACAATTTGAGTCAGCGATAGAGCTTTATGCACACGCGATTACCTTAGCTGAACAACGACAAGACCTGCGCCAAGTTGCGGTTGCTAAAGAACAATTAGCCACTGTGTATTTTTTTCAACAAGATTACCCAGCCGCGCTGACGACTTATCAACACGCTAAAGAGTTATTCAGCGAACTAAACGAACCGCACAGCATCGCGGTAGCTTGGCATCAAATCGGCGTGGTTTACACCCGAATGCAGGATTATGTACAGGCAGAACAGGCGTGTCATGAGTCATTAAGCATTAAAAATGAGCAAGGTAATCAAGCCGACATCGCCAGTACCTTAAACCAATTAGGTAATATTTATAGTGATTGGGGTAAGTTAGAACCAGCGGTGGTGTTTTATCAGCAAGCGGCGGATATTTATGCGCAACTAGGCGATAATTGCCATGAAGGCGTGACGCGCAGTAATAGTGCTGATAGCTTAATTCCACTGCAACGCTATGACGAAGCGCGTGTTGAATTACAACGGGCAATCATCTGTAAACAAGACGGTGGACACGCTGCTGAACCTTGGAAAACGTGGAATATTTTATTCGAATTGGAACACGCTATGAATAACTTCACCGCCGCTCACGCCGCTAAACAACAAGCGATACACAGCTATTTAGCCTATCGTCGTGACGGAAATGACAACAGAAGTGGCTCGCCAGTTCCGCAGTTTTGTAGCGGGACTTTACGCGCCATTCAAGAAAACAATTCCGCTGTCGCTGAACAAGAGCTACTCAATCTTCCAGATCAAGGTTACTTTAATCCCGTGATTGCCAAACTTATCGCCCTTTTGCGAGGCGAGCGCAATCCGAACCTAGCCGATGATCCAGAACTAGACTTCATCAGCGCGGCAGAACTATTGTTAATGCTTGATGCTTTGTCCGCCTAAACACTCCCACCATTAAGAAAATATCCAGCATGGCGATTAAAAAAATAAAACTGCCTATCTATTTGTCAGTCTCTATTCTGTTTGGCTTAATTTTATTGTCCTTGCAGTTGATGAGTTCGGCAACCCAAGAGTCCTCACAACTCAGTGCGATGTATTCGTGGCTGTTATTAGCCAATGGTTTAGGTTCTGTGGTGTTGCTGGGTTTGGTGGGCGTGAATATTTTCGCACTAATCAAGCAATTAAAAAAACGTGAGGCAGGTTCACGGCTTACCACGCGCATGGTGTCGCTATTTGTATTATTGGCATTAGCTCCTGCGGCTATCGTGTTTTATTTTTCCATGCAGTTTTTGCATCAAGGTATTGATAGTTGGTTTAATGTCGAAATAGACAGGGCAATGGAAGACGCGCTGGAATTGAGTCAATCGTCATTAGATCAACGTATGCGCTGGCACACTAAGCAAACCCAACAATTGGCTGAAAAGCTGGAAACCTCCACTGAGAACATAGCGACCTTGGAATTGGAAAATTTACGCAATTTTTCAGAAGCATCAGAAATGACGCTATTTTCTCGCCAAGGCAGAATTATTGCCTCCAGCAGTATTAATCCCAGCGACATTCTGCCCAGTTTACCCGATGAAAATGTGTGGCTACGGTTAAAGCAAAATTCTCAATATGTTGCCTTAGCCCCTGTGCATGATGATGTGTTGATGATTCGAGTGATTGTCGCGGTAAAAACCCAAGAGCAAGACTCGAAATATTTACAAGCTCTATACCCTGTGCCGATACGCATAGCTGATTTAGCCGATTCGGTGGAATTTGCCTTTTTGCGTTATCAAGAAATGAATTATTTACGAAATTCTTTGCGCTGGAGTTTTTCGCTGGCATTGTCGCTGGTGTTATTGATGAGTTTACTGGCAGCAATTTGGGTGGCGTTTATTAGCATTCGCCACATTATCGCGCCTGTTAAAGAATTGGTAAAAGGCACGCGAGCCGTAGCGTCAGGACAGTATGACCAACAACTGCCCGTCATGGCACAAGATGATTTAGGCTTTTTGGTGGAATCATTTAATGATATGACCAAGCGCATTGCCGTCGCGCGTGATGAAACCAAAATGGCAGGTTTTGAAGTTGAAAATCAACGCGCCTATTTGGAAACCATACTCGCCAATTTGACGGCTGGGGTGATTAGTTTTGATGCAGATTATAAAATTCGTACTGCCAATCAAGCGGCGTATCGCATATTTCGTATTCAGGTTCAGCATTTTGTTGGGCAAACTTTGTTGGAAATCGCCTTGAGTTATTCCGAATTAGCAGAGCCGTTAAAATCTATTCAACGTTTACTTGAGCAAGGGGATGATATTTGGCAACAGCGGATAGCATTTTTAGGGGCGAATGGGCGGCAAGAATTACTGTGTCGAGGCACACCGTTATTTTCCCAAGAAGGTCAACGGGTAGGCGCGGTGGTGGTATTTGATGATGTCACTGATTTAATTCAAGCACAAAAAAATGCTGCGTGGGGTGAAGTGGCAAGACGCTTGGCGCATGAAATTAAAAATCCGCTTACGCCTATTCAGCTCTCCGCAGAAAGATTGCAACATAAACTTGCTGATAAACTAGAGCCTAACGATGCTGATATGCTAGAACGTTCTACGCGGACGATTGTTCAGCAAGTGGTTGCGATGAAAGAAATGGTCGATGATTTTTCTGAATACGCCAAACCGTCTAAAAAACAAACTGTCATTATCGATTTGCCTGTGTTAGTACAGGAAATTATGGCTCTTTATGTGTTAAAGTCAGGCGTTAAATTTAAAGCCGATTACGAAGCTACTTCCCTGCTAATTATGGGAGATCCTGTTAGTATTCGGCAGGTATTACATAATCTGATTAAAAATGCCCTAGAAGCCATAGAAGCTCAAGGGCTGATTGAAATCAATTTGCACAGAGTACAAAAAAATGACAGTGATTTTATCGAAATTGCCCTTTATGATGATGGGACGGGTATCAAAGACGAACAAATAGAAACCATTTTTGAACCTTATGTGACCACCAAAGCCAAAGGAACAGGTTTGGGATTGGCGATAGTCAAAAAAATAATAGAAGAGCATGGAGGCGCGATCTGGGTTGATACCAGTCGTAAAGTAGGCGCGGGATTTATCATTCAGCTGCCAGCGTGTAACTTTGAAACATAACACACTATGAATATACAATTACCAAGAATATTAGTTGTTGATGACGAACCCGATATTCGCCGTTTAGTTAGCGAAATTCTCGAAGATGAAGGCTACTCAGTCGCTATGGCAGAAAATGCCAGTACCGCTCGGCAGCTAAAAGAATCCACCAAGCCACATCTCATATTGCTCGATATATGGATGCCAGATACTGATGGCATCACGCTATTAAAAGAATGGGTCGCCGAAGACGCGCTATTGTGTCCTGTGGTGATGATGTCAGGGCATGGTTCAGTAGAAGCGGCAGTAGAAGCCACGCGTTTGGGGGCTTATGACTTTTTAGAAAAACCGTTATCGTTAGCAAAATTATTACTCATTGTCGCTAGAGCCTTAGAAGCGGGTAGTCTTCAGCTAGAAAATGCTGGGCTTAAACAACAATTGGTTGCTGATATTGAGCCAGTCGGTAAAAGTGCTACCGTTGCCAGAACCAAAGAACAACTAAAACGACTCGGACAACATGATGCACGGGTACTATTTGTCGGTGAAGCAGGAGTCGGTAAAGAACTGTATGCACGCTATTTGCATAACAACAGCACCCACCGTGACGGGGCTTTTATTGATGTTGCCGTGGGTAGCATCTCGCCAGAAAACTCCGCAGTTGAATTTTTTGGCAAAGAAATTGGCGGTAAAATTTATCCTAGCCTATTGGAACGAGCGCACAGAGGGACGCTGTTTTTAGGTGAAATTGGTGGTATGGACAAAGAAACCCAATTACGTTTGCTCAGTGCGTTAGAATCGAGTTCATTTTTGCGTGTGGGTGGTAGTGAAGCCGTGACTGTCGATGTGCGCATCGTGGCATCAACACGCATTGCTTTAGATGAAGAAGTTAAAGCGGGGCGGTTTCGACAAGATTTATATTATCTGCTGAATGAAATCACCGTCGAAATTCCACCACTGAGAAATCACAGCGAAGACATACCCGCCTTACTCAGTTTTTATGTCGATTATTTTGTCAGCCAAGACAAACTACCGTTTCGCAAATTTTCTATGGCGGCGCAAAACTTTTTACGCAACTATAGTTGGCGCGGCAATGTACGCGAATTAAAAAACCTAGTGCAACGCTTAATGATTTTAGGGGTGGGTGAAGAAATAGAACTGGATGAAGTTAAATCAGCACTTGGCTCAGTTGTTGGCGATCTTGCTACTTCTGGCTCAGTCCCTGATTTTTTTAATTTGCCCTTAAAAGAAGCCAGAGATCATTTTGAAAAAGCCTATTTGGAATACCATTTTGAACGCACAGGCGGTAGTGTCGCCAGATTATCCGCCGCTGTCGGCATGGAACGCACCCATTTGTATCGTAAACTACATTCTTTAAATATTAAATTATAGCGATATTAATGACTGCTAGTCCTTTAAAGGACTGGCAGTCATGCTCAACAGATTTAATCCACTACCCCTGTTTCAACCGCGCCTCATAACAATACCCTGCGCCATACATGGCATGAATCAACTCATAGTCTGGCAACAATATGGTCAGTTTTTTTCTGAGTTTTTTGATGTGACTGTCTACGGTACGGTCTGAAACAATACGCTGATCAGTATAAATACTGTCCATGAGTTGATTGCGGGAAAAAAGGCGGGTAGGTTCCTGGTATAGCGTACTGAGTAAAGTAAATTCGATGGTGGATAAGCTAATGCTTTGATTACCGACACTGACGCGATAACTGCGTGCGTCTAGGCTGAGCAAAGCGGGGCTTACAAATATAATCATCCGCGCCTTGGCTTGTTTTTGTTGCTGTAAAAAAGTATTAGCAAGTTCATCTGTCATGATTTCATTAGGTTGAATTTCTAGCCAACCGATTATTTTCTTGTCCAATTTTAGTTCACGGAGAATGGGTTTTTCTTCAAAATGCGCCCCAACAACATAATCATGATTGGCATTTAATAGCCGTAAACGTTTACCTAACTGTAACGCGTCAGGTGGACGGGGTGGAGGCGGAAAATTGTAGGGTGGATGATCGGCGGGAACAAAACTACCGTGTTCAGGTGGCGGTGGATATTCTTCTGGAGCAAAATTATTATCATCAGGCGGCGGCGGACGATTATCGGCAGGCGTTGATTTTTCCTTACCAGAAAGTTTTGCTAAAAATGACCGCCATTCTCTTTCGTTGTTTTGTAAAAAACTCCAGCTACCTTGTTGTTGATAAGCCGTTTCTAAATTGCTGATTAAAAAACCTAAGCGATTCGCTTCAACTTGTTGTAAATATTCCGTGAACCCTTGCCGAAAAAGCCAATCGGCTGTGCCTATCATCGCCGTAATCATAACCGCTAAACTCAGCAGTAAAGCAATGAATAGTTTAGCGAAGATAGGCAGTTTCATGATTGTTGAAGTGGTCTTATGCAGTCGATTATTGTCATGAACTTAACTATCTTTGCTGGATTGCCCACCACAATTTCACTGACAGATTTTCAGGCAACAACTACCCTTCCCTTCAAAAGCCGTTTAATCGCTGTCAATTCAAATCTGGATAATGAAAAACCATTGGTCAACATAACTCTTGGTAGTGCGGCAAGATGATTTTTGTGTTCGGGAAAAATACTTCCAATACGCGTCGTTGTAGAGGTTTTAAAGCCTAGCTCGTTGACTATGGCAAATTCTTTTTCACCCACTTCTTTAGCACTACCAAAAGGATAACAGAAATGTTCAACAGGCTTATTGATGTGTGATTCAATAATATTTTTACTGCCGATTACTTCATTGATTAACTCTTCTTTGGAAAGCTCAGATGATGCAAAATGATTGATAGTATGTGCGCCAATAGTTGCTAAAGGGTCATGACTAATTTCTTCTATTTGCGCCCAAGTCAGTGCTAACTCAGTGACTTTTGATCGCCAATCAACACTGTTGTGGGTAAACAGAGCCTGTATTGAATCAATAAAATTTTCCGTAGGCAAGTGAATAATCTTTTCACGAATAGCCCAAAAGGTATCGACTTTTTGTTGCTGTGTTTTACATTCAAAACTCGATCCATCACTTAGGGTAATTGAATTATTTTGAATAATAATGTCTTCCAATGTGTACCACCACAAAATAGCGGTGTTATCAGGAAAAGACGTGGTGATATAAATAGCAAATGGAACGTTATGTTTTTTAAAAATTGAATAGCCGTGGGTGTAGTTATCCGCATAACCATCATCTAATGTCAGCACAATAGCTTTGGATAGTGTTTTATTATTCAATAAGGCATCATGTAATGTATCGAGACTGATAAATGAGTAGCCTTTTGCTTTTGCTTTAACAATGAATGACTCTAAATAATCGGGGGATACTTTCAGATTTTCATTTGGCAACAGCTTATCACCGTCAAGTGGATAAATGCTATGAAGCATAAAAACGGTTGCAATTCCTGATAAATACTGATTAAACATAAATACTCCTTCTAAAAGTTTTAAGACATTGAAATATTTTTACGGCGTTCTCTTGGACTGATTACGTTGCGTGGCTAATATACCAACACTTTTTGAATACTTGTACTGCAATGACTCATGGTTTATTCAGTATAAAACCTAGCCTATATTTTGAATTGTACCATGCTAATCTCGCCTAACTCTCGTCGTCAATGTCTTGTTTGACAAAATGAGCTATTATTCATAAGATTTGAATTTCACGCTATACCAAGATATTTGCATTCTCTTTTCTTGATTATCGCCTGCGGGTGTTATATTTTACGATTCAAGCAGGGTATTGAGTTTTTGGGTGACTTAACTTATATCCTTTACTGTAAAAAGTCGCCACTATAACTAATAATATTTGGAGAATGGTATGTTTAAAATTCGTTTGCTGGTGACAGCATTGACCTTAGTAGGTTCTATTTCGGTGGCTTCAGCGTGGGATGCTCTGCCAACGACAGCACCTGCTCCTGCTGACAATCCGACCACAGAAGAAAAAGTTGAATTGGGTAAAATGTTGTATCACGATCCTCGTTTATCTTCTACAGGCACGGTTTCTTGTGCGTCTTGCCATAACACTATGTTAGGTGGTGAGGATAATAGACCTAATTCAATGGGTGTTAATGGTCAAACAGGGGGACGCAGTGCGCCAACAGTATGGAATTCAGCATTCAACGCAGTGCAGTTTTGGGATGGTAGAGCGGCTAGCTTAGAAGCGCAAGCCGCAGGCCCTGTGACTAATCCAATTGAAATGGGTATGAAAGATTGGGATGCAGTAGTTGCCAGATTAAAAACCATTAAAGGTTACAACGAAGCCTTTGCTCGTGCGTTTGGTGATAATTCAGTGTCTAAGGACAATGCAACTAAAGCCATTGCTGCGTATGAAAGAACGCTAATTACGCCTAATAGCCCTTATGACAAGTATGTTGGTGGTGACAAAGCGGCACTCACTGAACAGCAAGTGCGTGGCATGACTAAAATGGCTGAATTAGGTTGTACTAGCTGTCATAGTGGTGCGGCATTTAATGGTGCAGGCGCATTCCAAAAATTTCCTGTGCATGACAATCCTTATTTTGCCGCGCAATATCATTTCAAAAAAGATAAAGGTTTGGCTGAAGTCAGCAAAAATGAAGCCGATGAACATTTTTGGAAAGTACCAACGCTGCGCAATATCGCTTTAACCGCGCCTTATTTCCATAACGGTTCGGTTCAAACCTTAGAAGAAGCCGTTAAAATTATGGCTAAATTACAGTTAGATAAGGATTTATCAAAAGAAGAGATTGCCGATATTGTGGCTTTCTTGGAAGGTTTGACTGGCGAGTTCCCTAAACAAACCATGCCTACGTTGCCGCCTACGTTAGATCACACCACTAATTAATCGTAAGTTTGGCACTACGCAAACTTATTTAAACCTGTCAGGTTTTAAAAAACTGACAGGTTTTTAGCTGTCGAATACAAGCGTAACCATGCACCCTAAAGACTGGCTCAATCACTATTTAACCCATCAAGACAGACAATCTACTGCGTGATAGCGGGCAACCGCTGTACCGCTACACAATGACGCTTGATGAATATCAAACGCTACAAACTGCATTAGACTTGTTGTGACTTTATAGGTAGTGGGTGAAACCTGTAATTAAGCATAAATATCTCGTCCACAACGACCTTGTTAATCAGTAAACCGATGACAGTATCGTGCATCAATTCCAATTTTGAGAAACATAAGGTTTTGCGGGTAAGCAGCTTGATCCATGTACGATTGTCAGATTTTTACGTTCTATTTTTTGCGTATTACGCTTACCAATCTCATGTTTATCGGTCTCTAGGTGACGTTGATATGCCCCCAGTCATCGGTGTAGTAGCGAGCAATGTCAAACGGTTCAAGTAAGGTTTTGAGTTCCTTAAATACCTCATCCTTACGCTTACCAAACACATAAGCCAGCACCGTATTCGTGGCGTGGTCAACGGCGTACCATAGCCAGCGTTGGTTAGACTTGTTACCGACATAAGACCATTGTTCGTCCATCTCAACCTCGCAGTCAGCTTCTAGTCTGACTTCCAGTCCGCCGTCTGCGCCTAACTCAAACAGCTTTGCGTTGACCTGCACCAGCGTGGTTGCTTTTTTTTAATGTGCTGATGATGGTGTTCTTGTCGATTTTTAGTACCCGTGCGGTGTCACGAATGCCGCTCCCATTGATTGCCATCTCTACCACCTGTTCCTTAATCCCCGCTTGATAGGCTCGTCATCATGAACATCTTGGTAGGACAACTCGGATTTTGGCAGCGGTATCTCTGGGTGCCGCTTGCGTTTCGACCTGCCTTCAGTGCTGATTGTCGCCACACTTGGGGCAGGTTTTCTTGATAGCAGGTCATAGCCGAAGAGTCTCATATCGATTGCAATGTTATTTGACTAATTATAAATCGAATTAACAAGTTTCACCCGCTACCAATTTCTTCTAAGGATAAAATCTGGGCGGGTCATAGTGGATAGTTCCAACACTCCAGTATTGTGTATCTATTGGCTATCGGTAATTTCAGGAATATGAGCATCTTCATATTGCTCAATTAATACCCCGATCAACTCCATTAATGAGGCTAATGGATGGCTTTCATTTTCACCCACCACATCAATTATACTATCCAATAAAGCAACCGCTTGTTGGTAATCTTGTTCAGTATGTAAAACGTGAATAAAAGTTGAAATATCATTCCAAACTGGGGTTATTTTTTCGAGATAAACGGCTGACATTTATTCACTCCTTCCATTTGTTTTTATTGTATTCACTGTGAGTGAGTACGTTACCAATATAAACTCTATGACTGTTGTAATGAATAGCCGCTATCAATCTAACTTTATTCCCTGCGATATTAAAAACAGTCAATCTACCCACTTGATCGGCATGAGGGAATAATAGCTTTAGTTCATTAAATGAATCAAAGTTATTCAATTTAATCAGTCGATACCAATGCTGCAAAGCGGTTTTTACCTCAGGATATAACGCCACAAAATCATTTAACCGTTTCCTTGTGATAAGGTGCATTATTTTTTCAGTTATTCGGATTTATTCAACGCGATTGATGGGCTTCGTGCCTCAGCCCATCCTATGCACTAAAATAATTTATCCAATTTAATCAGGTAAATAGTCTGTTAAAAATGACATATCCATTCCACAAACTGTAGTTTCATCTGTTTTTTCAAATTCAAAATCACCATTTAATTGGTTCAAGTCTTGTAATGTTTGACAGTCATCATAAACGTCAGAAATCGTTAATGTTACTATTACCACTGTACCTAAACCAGGAATAATTTCAGAAAAAAATGAAGAGGCATTTTTAGTTGCATTTGTTATAGCACGCTGTGCAATTCGTTTTGAGATTCTATTAGCGGTATAAACTCGTTTTTTAGACTTTTGCTGTAGTTCATTATGATTTTTATCTAATTGATTATAAAGCTGTTTGAGATCTTCCGAGGATTTCTCTAAACTAATACGTTGCTCTTCTGACTTAGCATATTGAACTTTAATTTCGTCATAAGATTTCTCTAAACCAATACGTTGCTCCTCTGACTTAGCATATTGAACTTTAATTTCGTCATAAAATTTTTCTAACTCACTACGTTGTACTCTAATTGTTTGGAGAGATTTCTTTAATTCAGCATTTTCCGTCTTAATTTCTTCGAGAGATTTTTCTAAAGAAGAAATTGTTGTTATTGTCGGACTAAGAGCTAATACACGCAATAAGACTTCATCATTAGTCACAGAGGCAATAACTGATTTTAAAGCTTTAAAAGCCCTAGTATGAATTTCCTCGTTAAGGAGAGTCAGAATATTAGAAGCGACAAGTCCAAATATAACGCTAATAAGTAACAATCTTTTAAAAAAAAGTCGAAATCTTGTCATAATTTTTTTAGACTTAGGCTTATTTTCTGTAGACATAATGTTTTATGATTCCTACTTACTAAAATTAATAGTCCATAAAATACAAGCTAGCTATACCGATTATGCGTTTTTTTCTTAACCGCATACACCGCCACCAGCAGCCACGCGATTAAAAAAAACACGCCACCAAATGGGGTAATCATGCCTAGTGCTTTGATGTCTAGGATTGCCAGTGCGTATAAGCTACCCGAAAATAACAGGATACCGATGAACATCAAGTGACTTGCCCAGCTTAATAATTTTGCAGTCGGTGATGTTTGCTGTAACAACGCCACTAGAATTAAACCCAGCGCGTGCCACATTTGATAAGTTACACCTGTTTGATAAACCGTGAGCATTTCTGGGCTGAGTATGGCTTTTAATCCGTGTGCGCCAAACGCGCCGAATGCCACGCCTGTGAAGGCGCATAACGCGCCGAGGAATAGAGTGGTTTGCATTATTTCTCCAGTAAGCGCGGCATGAGTTGGACTAAATTACAAGGGCGGGTGCGGTAGTCGAGTTGGTCTTTGATGAGTAAATCCCACGCGGTGCGACAGGCATTGCTAGAACCAGGTAAGCAAAAAATATAAGTTCCGTTCGCCACGCCTGCAATTGCTCTGGATTGGATGGTGGAGGTTTTTATCTCTGAGTAAGACAACATCCGAAAGGTTTCGCCAAAACCGTCTAGCACTTTATCGAGTAACGGTAACACCGCTTCGGGTGTGCCGTCTCTACCTGTTACCCCCGTACCGCCTGTGCTGATAATGACATTAACGCGCTCATCAAGTAGCCAATTGGACACAGCAGCGCGAATGGCGTAAATATTATCAGGGACGATTTTTTTTTCGCTGAGGTGATGCCCTGCGACTAATGCACGCTCAGCTAAAATACTGCCTGAGACATCATCGGCTAAGGTGCGAGTATCGGAAATAACTAACACGGCGATGTTAAGCGGGATGAAGGATTTTTCTGTGGTCATGGGGTTGTACCTCGGAGAATTGTAGATTGGGTTACGCTACGCTAACCCAATCTACGGTATTATTTAAAATACTACTGTAACACAACAAACAAACCTTCTTCGCCCCGTTGAATATTTATCAGTAACGCGCTATTGGGATTCACCGCCTGCTTTAACTCATCAAGATTATGTACCCGATAACGGTTAGCGGAAACAATCACATCACCCGCTTGCAAACCAACCCGCGCCGCGTAGGAATTAGCATTGATTTTGCTAAACACCACGCCTTCAAGCTGGTCTTTTTGCGTTGTGGTTAATAGCGTACCTTTTAGCGTGCGGTGTAATTTATCACCCGCAAGTTGAACTTGTTCGGGCTTGCTAATGGTGGCAGTGACGGTTTTCTTTTCGTTGCCACGAATGTATTCAAGTTCAACGCCATCACCGACTTGTAGCAGACCCACGAGGTTACGAATATCATGACTATTTTTAATCGCTTGACCATTTGCCGCAATAATCACATCACCTGTTTGTAAACCTGCTTTTTCAGCGGGAGAATTACTTTCAATGCGACTAACCGCCGCGCCTTGTTTTTGCGTCATGTTAAAAGCGGTCATCAACTCAGGGGTTAAATCTTGGGTGGTCACACCTAACAAACCGCGTCTAACTTCACCGTGCTTGACTAGCGAGTCTTTAATAGTCATTGCCATGTTAGTGGGAATGGCAAAACCAATACCGACATTGCCCCCGTTAGGCGCGAGGATGGCGGTATTCATGCCAATTAATTCACCGCGTAAATTCACTAATGCGCCGCCTGAATTGCCTGGATTAATCGAGGCATCGGTTTGAATGAAATCTTCATAGCCTTCAATACCCAAACCTGAACGACCCAAGGCACTGACTATCCCTGAAGTCACCGATTGCCCTAAGGCAAACGGATTGCCAATTGCCACCACAAAATCACCCACGCGCAAGCGGCTGGAATCAGCAATGGGTATTTGCGTTAGATTTTCGGCAGGAATTTTAATCACCGCCACATCGGCTTCGGCATCCGCACCTACCAACTGCGCCGCCAACTGGCGACCATCTTGTAAGGTGACTTTGATTTTATCGGCTTTGGCAATAACGTGGTTATTAGTCAATACCAGCCCTTGCGCACTGTCGATAATTACGCCTGAACCTAAGCTGTTACGTTCTTGATGGCGTGGCATATTGGGGACTTGAAAAAATTGCCGAAAAAATGGGTCTTGCATCAGCGGGTTTTCTTTAATCTCAATATTGGTTGAGGTAGAAATATTAACAACAGCAGGCGTACTGCGTTCTAGCATCGGTGCTAATGAGGGCATGAGCTGCCCATCAACCGCAGGCGGTAAACCCGTGGCAAAGGCGGGGGCATGAAGACACAAGAACACGGGTAACAGCGTCATCAATAGCAGTTGTTTGACTAATTTACTATTCATTATTATTTTCCATCGTTTGTTAGTGTGTATCACCACTATGGGTTTAAAAAACCTTAATTCAATGAACTAGAACAACTGTTTTTATAGTCCATTACCCCCTTGTAATCTTGGTTTATTTTGCTTTTGCTGCGTCTTCAGACTTTGAAATCATCACCGAATAACATTCCACCACGCTTTCTGTATAGTTAGAATGTGCTTCAGAGAGAGCTTGCGGTGATCCAAAATCGGTGCGTAATTGCTCCATGACTGCTTTTTGATCTACCGTTGATTTTGGATCTTTAGGGGTAGTTAAACTTAGCATTTTTGCATAGTTCTTATAAGCGGTTAAACGCGTCGGGTCAAACGCAAAAATCCCAGGCATTTTTTCAGATGTTTGTGCGACCACACACTTCACCATATCCTCTGGTGGTATTTTATAATCTTTAACATCTTGTTCTTGTTGCATTTGTACCAAGATTGCTTGTTCATATTGATTTTTATCGGCACACGCCGTTAGCAATAAGACACAAAGAACAAGTAATAGTTTTTTTTTCATGGAGTTACCGTGGTTGGTTTAAAAATTGGGTGGTTGGAACGTATAAAAATACGTCTACATATCTTTCAGGGCTTGAGCTATCCAGTTTTCTGCCTCGCTATTAATCTCAGTAGCTTTACGCCCTTTGCTTTCAATGGCAGAGCCGATTTTTACTTTAATCACCCCTGGATATTTAAAAAAGCTATAACGCGGCCAAAAATCGCCTGCATTATGGGCGACAGGAATCACAGGATAGCCTGATTTATGCGCTAACATCGCGCCACCAATACTGAAACTTTTGAGTTCTTTAGGTGCAGTGCGTGTACCTTCTGGGAAAATCAGTACTGATAAACCTTCATTCAAATAGCGTGTGCCTTGCTCAAGCAAAGCGCGTAATGACGCACGTTGCTTTTTACGGTCAATCACAATGGATTTTAGCGTCAGCAATGACCATCCCCAAATGGGAAAATACAGCAACTCTTTTTTAATCACCACCGAATGCGGCGGCAAAATATAACGCAATGCCAAGGTTTCCCAAGCGGATTGATGATTGCTCAAAAAAACCACAGATTGATTTGGGTCGATATTTTCCATGCCTTCGACTTCAAAAGTAAGACCGCAAGACACTTTAGTTATCCAACTGATAATTGCGCACCAGATATGACCAATTTTCCAGCGGAATTTGAAAGTCGTTAACATACCCGTAATAAGCAGAATGCCGATAATAGTCGCGGTAAAAAAAATGCCCACAAATAAGATTGTTGAACCGATATAATTTTTAGGTCTAGGGTCTTGAAATGATGTGTTTTGCTGCGTCATATAAGTTCTCAAAAACAAGAAATGTAAGTTGTGGATTATTCAGTAAAGTTTTTTGCCCTTTGCCCGTTTTAACCAAAATCGGGATTGCGCCCACCTGCTCTGCGGCTTGTAAATCGCGTAACGAATCACCGATAACAGCTATCGTCGTCAAATCAGCATCAAAGTCAGCGGCAAAGGTTTTTAGTAGCCCAGCTTTCGGTTTACGACACTCGCAAGCACTGTCCGCACCGTGTGGACAAAAATAAATCGCGCTAATTTGTCCGCCGTGTTCACTTACCAAACGGTGCATTTTAGCGTGAATTTGATCTAACATCGATTCATCAAATAAACCCCGTGCCACGCCCGATTGATTAGTCACGACAATAACCTGATAGCCGTGCGCATTCAATAACGCAATCGCCTCAAGACTGCCTTCAATGGGTAGCCATTCATCGGGGGATTTAATGAACGCATCAGAATCATGATTAATCACGCCATCGCGGTCTAGTAAAACGTAGTGTTTTTTTTGCATCAGTATTTATGTTCGCAAACGAATGGTCGGGCAAAATGCAGAGTGAAAAAAGGCAATCCCTGAACCCCATCATTAATTAACAAGACAATGGTTTTTAGATTGCTCTACCCAGAATATTGTAACATTAGAACACAACATAAATTCTGCGTAACTACTTATGAAAAACGGCGATGAGAGTAGATCGCATGATTAACCCCATAACACGCCCGATACGACCATCGTGTATAATTATGTAAACACAGCAGTCAGACGATTAAATGTTCCACAATGTTCCACGTGGAACATTCATGTCAAAACAGGAAAACAAACGCTCATGACTAAAATCACCCGACTGTCACACAAGATTTAAACACAACGCTTACACTTAAATCTTTTAGGAAATGCCAACGATGAAAAACCTGAAATATATCATTTACCGCGAAGGGGATTATTACGTTTCGCAGTGTTTAAATATCGAAGTTGCTAGTTTTGGCTCAACCATTGATGAAGCTCTAGCTAATTTAAAAGAAGCCGTTGAATTATATTTTGAAGATGATAAAAACGGTGCAGTGTTTCACGAAGTCGGTGAATTTATGCTGGGCGAGTTCGCACTTCATGCCTAAGTTACTATCATCAAGAGAAATTATCACCATACTATTGGCGCATGGTTTTACAAAAGTGAGTCAGAAAGGTAGCCATCAAAAATATTGCAAAGATAATCGAGTTGTTATTGTGCCTAGCCCTAAAAAAGAAATTCCAATA
>CAIUVX010000173.1 GCA_903902705.1 uncultured Methylococcales bacterium | reverse complement strand
GCGCAAAGTCACCCAAAATCGTGGCTCATTTCCTAATGATGACGCGGTGATTAAGTTATCTACCTAGCTCTAATCAATATCAGCAGATGCCATTGCGTGATTGGAAACCCGCTTTAAATTGGTTCTCCATTCAGTTTGAGGATAGAATGCCTCAGCAGTAACCAACCACTATTTACACAAAATTCTGGATGCCCTCTTTTGAGATGTGTTGATTCCGTGTTTAGATGCAGAGATGCAAAGTTTTGCCCGTCTCGCACCAACATTGACGGGTATGGGAATACGCACGTTTATTCCGAACAGTCATCAATTAGCGTTGCGCAGTAAAGATCGTCTACCCGAATTAGCAGCAGCCACAGGTATTTCCTCACCTAGAACGCAAGCGGTTTATCAAGCCAACTTTTTCCATACTTGCGAAGCACAAGGCTGGCGTTATCCATAAAACGCGCACTGACTGATAAAGGCAAAGGCTGGGCAGGGATTAGTATTCATGGTGACGAATTGCTTTTTGCCGCAAAACGTTTTTGTGAAGTCACTAAATGGCGCGGCGGCTTAGAGCTGGAAATGTTGCGTGATGAACAAGGCAATCTACATTTAATTGAAATCAATCCGCGCTTTCCTGCGTGGATCTATTTATCAGCAGGGGTGGGCTGTAATTTACCCGATCTGTTAGTACGTCTGGCATTGGGTGAACAACTTATTCCCACGCCACCGACACCTGCGGGTGTGTTGTTTATTCGTTACGCAGAAGAAGCCATCGTCTCACTCGCCGATTTTGAAAATATAACTGTGTTGGGTGAAACCCTGCGCTTTGGAGCATTAGCATGAGTATCACAGAAAAAAAACCAGCGTGGGTTGCCCCCGTTATTGTTCGTCACAGTTCCAGTGGCATGAATAAATTTGGTGGGGTGCGTGAAGCGCAATTTAGAGATGAAATTGCAGGGGTATCAATTGCTGAATTAGTGGAAAAATACGGCTCACCGTTGTTTGTGTTATCAGAAGAGCATTTACGCCAATCAGTACGCCGTATTAATCGTGCTTTCAGCACTCGTTATGCCAAAGTTCGTCAGGCGTGGTCGTATAAAACCAATTATATCAATGCGGTATCGGCAATTTTGCATCAAGAAGGTTGTGATGCCGAAGTGGTATCTGAATTTGAATACGATAAAGCTCGCCGCTTAGGTGTACCTGCTTCGCGTATTTTCTTTAATGGTCCACACAAGCCACGTTCTGCATTGGCAAAAGCGGTCAGAGAAGGGGCGCGGTTACATATTGACCATTTAGATGAATTAGCATTATTGGAAGAAGTTGCCAACGAACAAGGTGTTTTAGAGTTCCCTGTCACTATCCGTTTGAATTTTGATACAGGTTTTACCGAAAACTGGGGTCGCTTTGGTTTTAACCTTGAAAATGGTCAGGCAATGGAAGCAGCGCGGCGTATTGCGGCTAGCCCTAATTTAAAATTGACAGGTCTGCATAATCATATCGGTACATTTATCACTGATCCACGCGCTTACACCGCGCAAGTTGGCATCATGATTGGCTTTATGAATAGCGTGGAAGCGGCGACGGGTTGCACGATTACCACGCTAGATATAGGCGGCGGTTTTGCGTCACGCAATGCCTTACAAGGCGTGTACTTACCACCAGAACAAATCACCCCAACTGCTGAACAATATGCTGAAGCAATCTGTAGCGCGTTAGCCGTTGGTTTAAAAGACCGCGAACAAAACGGTAAACCCTTGCCAGAATTAATTTTAGAAACAGGTCGTGCAGTGGTCGATGAAGCGGAATGGTTAATTTCCAGCGTAGTCGCTAACAAACGCTTACCCGATGGGCGGCGGGCAATGGTGATTGATGCGGGGGTGAATATTTTATTCACTGCCTTTTGGTATAACCACGAAGTACGCCCTGCCCGTCCTGTCGAAGGCATACCCGAAGACACGGTGTTATATGGTCCTTTGTGTATGAACATCGATATAGTTCGTCAATCTGTGCGTTTACCACCGCTTAAAACAGGCGATTTATTGTCTTTTTGGCCTGTTGGTGCATACAACAATACTCAGTGGATGCAGTTTATTCAGCTACGCCCTGCGGTGGTTTTAGTTCGGCAAAATGGGCAGGTGGACGTAGTGCGACGTGCTGAAACCTTGGACGATGTTGAAAGCCCTGAACATTTACCTATTGATTTACAACCTAATTTTTCTTAACCGTTAGACTTAACAATCTGACACAAACAACCCTCAAATAAAGGTGATTACTATGAACAAATTATTTATAGGCTTGCTATTGGCATTATCTGTGCCTTTAACTGCATTTGCTGAACCCGACATGGATAATAACATGGCGGAAAAGCGCGTGGAACGCATGACCAAAACACTGGACTTAAACGCTGAGCAAAAAACCAAAATTGAAGCAATTTTTAAAGCCCAACAGGAAAAGTTCAAGGCATTGCAGGATGAAACTCATGCCAGTGTCAAAGCGGTGCTAACGCCAGAACAGGCAACCAAATTTGATGCCCAACAGGAAAAACGTCAGGAAATGCGTAAAGAACGAATAGCCAAAAGAATGGCGGATAAAAACAAGTAAAGTAGCCCTCACCCAACCCTCTCCCACAGGGAGATGGCTTTGAACTGCTTAAGTCAATGACAGTCGCGTAGATACCATCTCTCCAAATCGATCGCAAGCGACTTTTAAGTCGTTTGTGGTTGATAGGTTTTCTGGTGTTTTAGAACACCAAAGCAAATCTGTACCAGTTTTCGCATGGCTGCGCCGAGTGCGGACATCTTGCTTTTGC
>CAIUVX010000172.1 GCA_903902705.1 uncultured Methylococcales bacterium | reverse complement strand
GCCATTGATAAAATTTTCTACATTAGTGCATCCACCCGCGTTTTCAAATTGAATCCAACCATTATCCAATTGTCTTTGCACTTCACCTGTTTCATCAAAATACTTGATTATTGCCATTAAAAAATATTGGTCATTGAGACTATTTTCAAGAATTATTGAGATTGGCTGATTAAAAAATATGACAGCTTCTTCAATACTAAAACAATTGTCAATATTACTATTTGTTGAAATGAAATACTTAGGGTTCGGATCTAAGCCTTCTGTTATCAATTTATTGAAACTGCTTTCCATTTCATTTTTATCATCAATATCAAGTCGCTTATAATAATTTGTATTGCTAATGATTGATAAATCTACAAACAACTCGTATCGTTGCTTATAAGTTAAAATTTGAATCAGGTAATTTAAGCCTTTAAAATCGTTACCTGTGAATATGTCATCTTTAATTTCAACGATCATGATTTTGTTTACTAAGTTGCGCGGTTCTTATAGCTCTTGTTTCGTCTAATGTTTCACTAAAAACATTTTCTGGCCAATAAATTTCACCTGTTTTATTATTTATTGGCTTTCCTTGCTCATCAATATCTATTCTGATTAACGTACTTTCTGCCGTCTTCTCGTCAAAATCTACATAATATATAACTACTTTTTCTTTATCTAAATCACCCTGTGCTATTAAACGTCTTAATCTCAGGACAAAATTTTGCGAATGAGTTTCTATTAAATAGCGTTTATTGGTATCTGTTAGAGATTCAGTAAAAAGCTGTGCTAGATTACCATGTGCCGCAGGGTGTAAATGTAACTCTGGCTCTTCGATTATAATCAAGGTTTCTTGCTTTGCTGGCATTAAGGCTGTCACTGCTAATGGTAAAGCGTAAATCATACCTAAACCAACTTCTTTTAAATTAATTTTTAAATTATCCCTTTCTAATTCAATTTGATAAGGTGGCGTAACAAGGTCTTTATTAAATCGAATATTCCAACCTTCAAAATTTTCTTGGTAGAACTTGGAAATTTTTTTAATTAGATTTTGAGGTGTTGTTAAGCCATCCTCAATTAATATTGAATATACATACTCTCCTTTAATCCCAACAATCTCATAAGTTTTGCTATTTTTTCCAAAATACCGTTCTAAGCCTTCTCGATAAGAAGAAATATAATTTATATTGAGAGAAAGAGTTTGTATTTCTTTTGATGTCGCTAAAAACCCTCTAAATTTTTCTTTTGATGTGTCAATCTCAAAATCATTTAGTTTCCAAGAAAAAATTTCAAGGTTATTACTCGGTTGATTAGACCCAATAACTATATTTAATTGCTCTGTATCATTTTCCAAAGAAATGTCCAGAAGCCCTGTATACTGCCTAGCATAAACTAAGTCTTTAAATTCCCCTCCATGCTCCACACCATTATTAGTCAAAAGCAAAGGTTCTGGAAAACTTCCTGATAAAGAGCTTTCAATTAAAATAGGTAGTTTTAAAACTGCACTTTTTCCAGAACTATTTTTACCAATTAGAATAGTTATAGGTTTAAGCTCTAAAGTTTGCAGGCTTTTGAATATTTTATAGTTTTTAAACTTAATTTTATTAATCATACTTGTAATTACTTGAGTCATTGAAAAGCCAAAAATTTCACTTGTGTAGCTCGTAGCGCGTAGATATAAGGTTTGGTAGAGCGATAGCGAAACCCAACAAAAACAATCGACACTGTACTAAGTGTTGGGGTTCGACCCTCACTCCAACCTACAAAATCATGAGTTTTGTAGCTCAAAATAAACCTATCTGAGCATAAGCGAAAACAGCCGTTTCCGCCTAACCATTCTGCACAATACCACACTTTGTCAGAAATACCCGCCCTGCACTACCGCTTGGATTGGCTTTTGTGATAGTTTGCTTTATGTCACGCTCATGCTGTTTGGTGGCATACTTGCTTATTTTTGCTGTTGTGCTAAAAGCATTCTATGGTGTAATGAGAAAATTACGCGTTACAAGCGTAGGTTTTTTATTTTCGGGACACACAAAATCATGAAAAAACTTCTATTATCATTACTAGCCATTATTCTTATTATTGAAGAATGGTTGTGGGACACACTTTCTGCTGTTGGACATTTTTTAGCTTGTCATTTAGGATTTGCTAGATTTGAACAGTGGTTATTAAAATCATCGCCTTATCAAGCATTGTTTGCTATCAGTGTTCCTATTTTGTTGATAACACCGATTAATATTACTGCCTTTTGGTTATTGGGCAATGGCTTGATTGTGCAGGGCATCGCACTGGAAATAGTTGCTAAATTATTAGGTACGTTATTTGTTGCACATTTTTTTACCCTAACCAAAAAACAGTTATTAACATTTCGCTTACTGGCTTGGATATACAACACAGTTTCTTATTGGTTAAGATGGGCTCATGAAAGAGTTATCGAAACAGAGGTTTATCGATGGGCAAAAAAAATCAAGACTCATGTAAAAGCAACGATGGCAACATGGCTTAAAAAAAATTGACGATGGGCTGTTATGGGATTGGGCTAGTGACAATTTCGCTGTGAGCGGATTGTGACACAAAACTATAAGGCGGCACACTGTGCGTCAACCAAACATTACCACCTATGGTTGAACCTTGACCTATGGTGACTCGTCCTAACACGGTTGCCCCTGCGTAAATCACCACATCATCTTCAACAATCGGATGACGTAATGTGCCTTTAACTAGCGAGCCGTCTTCTTCTTTAGGAAAGCGTTTCGCGCCCAAGGTAACGGTTTGATAAATGCGAACATGATTGCCGATGATAGTAGTTTCACCAATGACCACGCCCGTGCCATGATCGATGAAAAAACTCGCACCGATTTTTGCTCCTGGATGAATATCGATACCTGTGGCGGAGTGGGCAATTTCAGCAATCATTCTTGCCACCAATGGCGCACCCAATAAATACAGTTCGTGAGCAATACGGTGATAGATAATAGCAATCATGCTAGGGTAACAGACTAAAATCTCATCTAAACTGGTTGCAGCAGGATCGCCTTCGTAAGCGGCAATTAAATCAGTATCTAACAATTCACGAATAGCGGGTAAGCGGGCGGCAAGCTGGCGATTGATTAAAGCAACATTTTTGCCACAATCAACATCATGAGTATTATTTTGTTCCGCTTTAAAATAGCATTCACGGCGAAGTTGTTCAAATAAGGCAGCGAGTGCTGAATCAAGTGTATGCCCTACAAAATAGTCGATACCTTCATCCGAGTGTCCGCCCGTACCTAAACGATTCGGATATAACACCGCCGATAAATCATCGAGGATTTTAGCAAGCACTTTACGCGAGGGCAATTTAGGCGGCTTGCCTTCACGATTACGACTTTCTAGCGATTTCAAACGTAAGGTACGCAATTGCGCAACAATGCTATCGATGTCGCTAACAGAATTAGCTCTTGAATTTGTCGTGTCCATAAATTATTTTCTCTGAATATTCGCGTAACAACGAATTAAAAATAGTGTGCGTTAGCGTAATTTTAAACGGCTGTGCGCTAACAGTCCAAGCAACAACAAAGCGATAACATACATAATTGGCGCATCACCTATTTTGGCGTAAGGCGTTAAACCACGCATCGGGATTATGTTATCACTCAATACCGCAACTTCAAACAATGGCAGTTGCTGAATGATACCGCCATTAGGTGCGATGATTGCCGTTAATCCTGTATTGGTTGAACGCAACAAAAACCGCCCTGTTTCTAACGCCCGCATTCTTGCCATTTGTAAATGTTGATGCGGTTCTATTGAATTACCAAACCAGCCGTCGTTGGTGACATTGACCAGATATGCCGCGTTTTCCAATCCTTTAATCGCATAATCTCCAAACACATCCTCATAACAAATGGAGGTAATGAACGAATATCCGCCCGCGCTTAGTAAGGGCTGATTATTAGCACCCGCAGTAAAATCACCCAATCTAAGTTTTAGTTGGCTAAGAATAAACCCTGATAACGGTTGCCACGGCATGGTTTCGCCAAAGGGTAATAAATGCTTTTTTCGATAATCAGCGATATGGCTACCCAGAGTCATAGCCGCATTGTATCTTTCTCCACTTGCTGAATCTATCGGCAAACTGACAATCAAATCAGTGTTATGTTGCTGAGCTAACTGATTTAATGGCATTAAAAAAATCTCGTTAACCTCCGATAAATAAGCGGGAATAGAACTTTCTGGCCAGACAATGACCTTAGCATCCCAGTGTTGTTCGGTCAGATTTTTATATAATCGTAAGGTGTTGATTTTATTTTCGGGTAACCATTTTTTATCTTGCGTAATATTGCCTTGAATCAAGGCGACTTTAATCGGCGCACCAATCGCTTTCGTCCATTGCACAGTTTGCAAATAACCGCCAACTAGCCATAGCGCAACCAACACGCCTGCTATTTTTACATTTTTATATTGTGCAAAAAATAGAATAAAAGACGCACTTAACGCCACTAAAAACCCAGTGCCATAAACGCCAATAATTGGAACATAACCCGCTAACGGCGTTTCCAATTGTGAATAACCAGCGAGTAACCAAGGAAAACCATCCAACACCCAGTAGCCACGCAGATATTCCACCAACAGCCAAATCACTGGCATCAGCAACACACGATTAATGTTTGTTAGCTTGGCACAAAGATAACCTGCCAAAGCAGGAAACACTGCCCAAAAAGCCACAAACAAGGTCGTCAACGCACCCGCGCTGGCAATACCCGCACCGCCAAAATCGTGAATGCTGACATACACCCAAGACACGCCTAAACCAAATTCACCTAAGCCAAATAAATAGCCGCGTAACAATGCCCGTCTAGGTGAAATATTCTGCCAACAAGCAAACAGTAAACTTAATGCCAGTATCGCCAAATAAGCATAATTAAATGGAGCGAATGCTAAGGTAAATAACACGCCCGCGCCAAAGGCAAAAAAATCTCCCCAATACCGCTGGAAAATTTTTTTTATCACGGGGCGGGAGGCGCAATTTGCGCGGCTTTATCCTCTGCTTTTTTTTGTTCAGATAGATACGTTCCACCCATCACCACCGCCATAATCAACAAGTAGATAATTGCTGTCACCCGTCTTGCATTTTTACTTTCGTTATAATTACTCATTGGTTAATCCTGCCATAGTTTTAAAGTTATGATCTCGTGACGCACAAGGTGGGCGTTTCTGACAAGTTGCGTAGTCTACAAGGTTTGATGATGTAGCGCATTTTATCGCGTTACAACAAGGATGTGGCGACAGCAATTAACAGTCCAGAGCAGTCGCGCTTAAAAACACTTGAGATAAAACCTGATTGAGGTGATAAGGATAACATTTTGAGCCGATGACAGAAAAACCAACGCCTTCTAAGCTCTTAGCTCCTAAATACACGCAAACTTATTGCCACACACTTATTTTTCTACAGGTTTGGCATCATTCATATTCTACAATGCCTGTCACGGATTCCATTATTTTAGAGAAGAGTCTTCTTTTTTGAAAAGCTGAGGAATAAGATGTCCAGAAATACCTGCTAATGCAATGGCAGAACAGGCAAATTTATACGCTCTTTCATAACCCTCGCCAGCGGCTAACGAATCATAAAAAGCCACTGCAAATTCAATCGCGGCTTCATCGCCAATGGCTTTGCTCATACCGATGACATAAGGAATATGTTTTACAATGCCCTCTGCCTGTACATCAGAAAAACAGGCATTTAATACCACGCATTCCACGCTATCGGTAAATAGTTCAAAGAAACCTGCTAAGGCATCGCTACGAACCAACTGCGCTTTGCCTTGGTTGTCTTCCAGAATAATGCCTTGCTCACCCGTACCATGACCACAAAAATGCACAATGGTCGGTTTATGGGTTTGCATCGCACGGCGTAAATCTCTTACCCGTGTTGCCCAGATTTTTTCCAGCAAAAACTGGTCGCGTTGTTCAGCTAAACGCAAACCTTCTGTAATATCGCGTACTTCAACATCCAATCTAAGCCGTGCTTCATCCGATGGAGCAGCGGCAGCAATTAAAATGGTTTTCTGATCTGGTTTAGTTTTGAGTGGTGTGCTTTTTTTATTATCCGTATCTGCTCTTGCTAAATCTGTTTTATTAAAACTGTGTTTAATTTCATCAGCAGCGACAATATTGCCGTCTATATTGCTACCATTTACCGTAATATTTTTATCGCCCATATTTGCTGTGCCGCCGTCACCGATATTTAAAATAATTGTTGGATTTGGTTTATTTTCTGTAATATCAACACCGTTTAATAATTCTTTTACTTTGACTTTTTCTTTTAAGCTGGGAATGATGATATATTCTTCACCCATTTGTTCTAAATCAATTAAATCTTGATAATCAATAATCACGTTTTTATAAGGTACTTTTTCTATCGCTTCCAAGCCTTTAATCGTCCCATGTATATGTTTAAATTCTTTGCGAATTATCCCTAATAAAACCCTGCGTGTTGCTGGATTTCCTGTGACCCAAATAAAAATTTTCTTATCTTCCAAATCAGCTTTAATCAAGGCTTTATTATTATCATGCGCTAATACCACACCTGTGCGCCAATAGGTTTGTTGGGAAATAAGCTCATGTAAACGCACGATGAAACGGGAAAAAACGCTATGCGGTAAAATATCATAATGATATTCAAAACGTAAGCTGTCAGCTTTATTCCAGTTTAAATCAGGTTCTTGATTTTGTAATAACTCAGGAATTAAATAGGTTTGCGTATCAGTAATAGAAAAACATAATTCAAACTTACGCATCATATCAATAATAAACTGATGCTCTTTGATACTGGGATACGCGCTTGAATCTAGCATTCGTGCTAAATCGCTTACTGCAAAAACACCGTGACTTTTAAATAGCTCTAAATTATTCAGTAGTTTATAAACTGCATTGGTCACCCATTCTGGATTTAAGACATTGGTTTCACGCAAACGGTCAAAACGGTCATCATCACTAAAATTCAACACAATACCTAAATCATGCAAAAAACCGCATAAAGTGCTTTGACTGCCTTGTTCAGTAATATCATGTTTTACACACAGGTTTTTATAGTCATCATAACTAATATAATTTGCCGTATTTTTTTCTAGGCTTTGTTTTAATTCAAACCACGAAGCGGGCATTAAATCGTGAATATGTGGCAACTGAGCAACGGTCTCTTTTATACCTAGGGTTAATTCGGCAATACCTTGTCCTGTGGTGCATGACGTTGAATAAAAACCCTTAATGCTGGGATATTTGTCGTTTAAAAAACGTTGATTCAGTGTTAGACGATGCTCTTCATCGGATTTATTAATGGCAATCAGAATAGGTGAATCACTGCCAAAACTTTGAATCAATTTAAGCCAATATTCCAAACGGCTTTCCTGTTCGCCACGCCGTGCATCTAATACTAAAATATAAATACTGCGCTTGGTAAGAAAAAATTGATGAGTCGCGTGTAGGACTTCTTGACCGCCAAAATCCCAAACGTTTAAACGGATGTTGTGTTCATTAATTGACAGTTTCCATTGATGTCGGTCTATACCTTCGGTTTTGCACTGTGCTTCAAATTTATCGTGTAATAAACGATTTACCAAGCAGGTTTTCCCTACCGCACCTTCACCTACAAGAATGAGCTTTGATTCATTAAGAGGTTTGCTTTTTTGTTGTGTCTTAAAGTAATAATCAATTATTTTTTTAGGATTATGTGTCTGTCTATCTATCTCAGATGGAATAGATAGATTGTTCCCGAATAAGTATAATTCTTTAAGATTGGTAAGATTTTTTATTCCACTTGGAAGTTGTTTTAAACTCATATTATCTATACGAAGAACTTCTAAATTAAATAATTCTCCTATGCTGGAAGGCAATATATTTATTTCGTTTTGACCTATATTTAAAATTGTTAAATGTTTTAACGTAAATAGTGCGGAAGGAAGTGAGTCGATTGCATTGCCCCATACTGAAAGATGCCTTAGATTCTTCAATTTGCCAATTTCATTAGATAAATCAGTCAGTTTATTACCTCCTAAACGAAGTTCCTGAAGATTTTTTAAAGCGAATATTTCATCAGGCAAATTAATCAGAGTTTTGTTATTTGCAAGATTAAATGATTTTAAATTTTCTAAATTTTTTATCTGAGGAGGAATAGTCTCTATACTATTGAAGTCCAGATTAATTTTTCGTAAATTAACAAGTTTTCCAATTTCAGGTGGTAATTTCTCTAGGTAATTATTATTTAAATCAAGCTCTTTTAAAGAACTTAGTTGTCCGATTTCAGGAGGTAATTTAATTATTTCTTGCCGTGATAAATTTAATTGTGTCCATTTTTCATCTCTGGCTCGCTGAATTTTTGCTAACAGTTCATTTTTAGTCATAGCGATTATCCGTACTGAATGGTCTTTGCTTAAGTCCTATCAGTTTACCATCACCAGCCCGTTAAATAACGGTCAATCATACCATTCGATTCATTGGGCATTTCATCAGTAAAAACAAGGATTATGGCGAATAGCCAATATTAGCGCGGAAACAAATCAAGCGAAGAAGCGTGGAGTACAAAATTAGGTTTGTACTCCAAAATACACGCGATTTAGGAAACGGGATACAGACAGACTGTTAGACTGTTAGAAAATACAGGCTCGTTGGGGGATAGGCTACGGATTAATGTCTAAAATGGCGCATACCTGTAAACACCATCGCGATATTGTGTTCATCAGCGGCGGCAATGACTTCGTTATCACGCATAGAACCACCTGGTTGAATCACGGCGGTGATACCTGCTTCTGCGGCGGCATCAATTCCATCTCGAAATGGAAAAAACGCATCGGATGCCATTGCTGAACCAGTTACGGTTAAACCACCATCGGTTGCTTTAATGCCCGCAATTTTAGCGGAATACACGCGGCTCATTTGCCCTGCACCGACACCAATCGTTTGTCCATTTTTGCAATAGACGATGGCATTGGATTTAACAAATTTAGCCACTTTCCACGCAAATAATAAATCGGCGAGTTCTTGTTCTGTGGGTTGTCGTTTACTGACGACTTTACTATCAGCGGCACTGATTCTGCCAAAATCTTTATCCTGTACTAACAGCCCACCTGCTACTTTTTTGAAATCAAAACACGCGGAATTAACCTTGTCCCACGCGCCACATTCTAACGCACGAATATTGGCTTTAGTAGCTAGGACAGTTTTTGCACCCGCGCTAATAGTTGGAGCAATGATGACTTCAACAAATTGACGGCTGATAATTTCTGTTGCGGTGGTTTCGTCTAACTCTTGGTTGAAGGCAATAATACCGCCAAAAGCAGAAGTAGGATCAGTTTCGTAAGCTAGATTATAAGCCGTCAATAAATCATCTGCTTCGGCAACGCCACAAGGATTGGCGTGTTTGACAATTACACAGGTTGGTTTGTCGGTAAATTCTTTAACGCATTCTAAAGCGGCATCGGCATCGGTAATATTGTTATAGGATAATTCTTTGCCTTGAATTTGTTTAGCGGCAGAAATAGTGCCAGACGCTGGTTTTTTTTCTGAATAAAACGCGGCGTTTTGATGTGGGTTTTCGCCATAACGTAGAGTTTGGCTTTGATAAAATTGTAGATTTAACACTTGAGGAAACCGCCTGTTATTCAGCCCACTGAGATACGCTGCAATAGCAGTGTCGTAGCTGGCGGTATGTTCAAAACTTTTTAACGCTAGATTAAAACGGGTTTGCCCTGAAAGACCGATTGCATTGTTGGTGAGTTCAGCAATAATCGCGGTGTAATCAGCAGGATCAACCACAATAGCAACATCGTGGTGATTTTTAGCCGCCGCACGAATCATGGTAGGGCCGCCAATATCAATATTTTCAATGGCAGTTTCAAAATCACAGTCGGGTTTGGCAATGGTTTCGGCAAATGGATACAGATTGACTACCACTAAATCAATCGCTTCAATACCGTTAGCCGCCATAATGGCATCATCAATGCCACGCCGCGCTAAAATACCGCCATGTACTTTAGGATGCAGGGTCTTGACTCTGCCATCCATCATTTCAGGAAAGCCTGTGTAATCGGACACTTCCATAACGGGAATGTGATGTTCTGCCAATAACTTAGCTGTGCCACCTGTGGATAGTAGTTCAATGCCTAGTTGGGTCAACTGTTGGCAAAAATCAACAAGTCCCGTTTTATCGGAGACACTAATAAGAGCGCGGGTGATTTTTTTGTTCATACAAACCTTTAAGAGAGTGTGTTTAAAAGTGGTATTTAGCTGATACCGTATTGATCTAATTTTTTACGCAAGGTGCTACGACTTAAGCCCAGTGCTTTAGCCGCTTTAGTTTGATTATAGCCTGTGTGTTCTAAGGTGGCTTCTAATAAGGGTTTTTCAACTTCACTAAGTACTATCGCATATAAATCTACGGCATCATGACCGTTTAATTGCGAAAAATACAGCTCTATAGTTTGTTTAACATGGACAGATAAAGGCAGGGATGCTGGTTTTTTACAATCGATGCTAATGATTTCAGCGGTTTTTTGAGAGGCTTCCATTATGTTGCGATACCATCGGTTGTTAAAAGGGCAAATGCTGTATTAATTAGCATGAGTTGTTGTGAGGGGTGTTGCGCCTGATTAATACTGTTTTTAATGTTCAAATCTACCCAGTCAAAATGTTTAAAATACCAGCCTATGTGTTTTCGTGCCATTCTAACACCCACCGTGTTGCCATAGAAGCTATATAGACTTTCTAAATGTGTGACCAGCGTCTGGTGAATGTCGGTAAACGTTGGTTTTTTCAGATGTTTTCCTGTGTTAAGGAAATGATTAATTTGGCTAAATAGCCAAGGATTTCCCTGTGCTGCGCGACCTATCATAACAGCATCGGCACCTGTACTGGTCAAAACATGGTGGGCTTTTTCGGCTGAATCAATGTCACCATTGGCAATAACGGGAATAGTAACGGCTTGTTTGACGGCGGTAATGGTCTCATATTCTGCATCGCCATTAAATTTACACGCCCGCGTTCTGCCGTGTATGGTTAGCGCGGCAATGCCTGCATCTTGAGCTATTTTCGCTATTTCAACCGCATTACGGCTATGCACATCCCAGCCTGTACGAATTTTTAGGGTAACGGGAATATCAACGGCATTCACCACCGCAGTCAAAATTTGTTTAACCAGTGCTTCATCTTTTAATAATGCAGAGCCAGCTGCAACCGAGCAGACTTTTTTAGCAGGACAACCCATATTAATATCAATAATCTGTGCGCCACGATCAGCATTGAACTTAGCTGCCTCTGCCATAAATTGTGGATTTGTACCTAAAATTTGTACTGAACGTAGCCCAGTTTCATTGCTAAAATCAGCTTTTAATAAGGTTCGGTGATGATGACGTAGTGCGGGATTTGATGCCACCATTTCTGATACCGCTAAGCCCGCGCCCATTTGCTGACATAATTCTCTAAACGGGCGGTCAGTAATCCCCGCCATTGGCGCGAGAATCAGTTTATTGTTAAGCGTGTGAGAACCTATTTGCATGAGCGTGATGAATAGGAAAAAGGGCGCGTATCATAACCTATAAACAAGCGTAAAGGGTGAACTTCAATTTATAACTTGAATCCACGTCTTTAGACGGCTACAAAAAAACGGCTAACTTGGCATGTTGCTGCTCTAACCACCTTAATACCTCTTTACCGTTATGGAGTTGAGCTTCATTGATGGGCAACGGTTGATTGTCAGTTAATACTGCCCAACGTGCTAACAGGGCTTTTAATTGCATTTTTGCACTGACGGTAAAGTGATATTGCTGACTCAACTGCTCAAATAATGGCGTATCGGGCGTAAGTAATAATTCCGTTAGCACGACAACTTGATTAATGACCGCTTCAATTGTAGCAAGTTGCGCGGCAATTAATAAACTCACCTGTTTAGCGTTAATCAGGTTTGCAGGTGATTGTTGATTATCAGAAATGACTTTTAAACACTGCACTAATTCGCCCGTAGTAAAGCGGGTTGCTATTTCATAAAATGCCGATGCTTCCATATCGCATAGATCAGCATGATGGTAATCAAGTTGCGGTTTGGAGGCAGTTTGAATCGCGCAAGAGGGACAAAGTGCTTTTGCTATCAATGGTGGATAATAGCTTTTGTGGCTATCGGCATCGATGATTTTATCGACTAGATATAAATCGCCGAGGGCATAATCGCGGTGTCCTGCAATACCAATATTGATTAATATAGGATTTTCAACCCCGTTAAATAAGGCTTGTGTATATGCCACACCTGCTGCCATTGCGTTTTTACCAACACCTGTCACCGTCAAATACAGCCTGTCATGCTCATAAACAGCAAACGCCTGCACGTCCAAGCGTTTTTTTAATTTAAAATGCTCCACCAATGGCTTAGCTTCACAGGGTAGCGCGGTATAGATAAAAATTTTGTAGCTCATATAATTTTATTAGAGTTTCAGCAAAGTTTAGTTAAGCAAGCAACTAAAAACTGTAATAAGATAGCGATACAGTTTTTACATTAAACACAGAAAGAGTCTGCCATGCGCCGTTTTATTCTCCTAAGTATCCTTGCATTCCCAGTATTTGCTGCTGATGAGGATAATACACCCCCACCGCCACAGCTTGAAGCCTCACCTGAGCAACCAGATATACCCGCTTCAGCAAAAAGTGGTCAAACCTTAGAACCTGATATTACCATTATTCGTAAAGGTAAAAGCACCATTCAAGAATACCGCAGAGGCGGCAGACTTTACATGGTTAAAGTCACACCCGATATAGGGCCTCCCTATTACTTTCTTGATCCCGATGGTGATGGAACATTTGAGCGTCATGGTGGGGATCGTAACCTTGATAGCAATGTCAATATGTGGAAACTACTCGAATGGGAGTAGTTGTACGCTGTCTGTTTATAGCCCTGTCCATTACCTACATATTTGTAGCTAAAAATATCAATCTGTTAGGTTATAAAAAAGTGGATTAACCATCAAGGCTAAACGAAAAATGAAGCATCAAGAATAAAAAATCAGGTAGTTATAACCACAAGATGCCTTTTTTATACCTCAGTGCGGCACAAATCAACGATAGGATTTCTGTAACTCTATGATTTTAAGACTATTTATACTTAATAAAGGACAGGCATTAAGTATAACATATTGATTTTAAACAACTAACGTACTTGTGGGTAATGGACAGGGTATATACCCTGTCACGCTTTGATGGCAAAGCCATTGCCTGTGTCGCCATGCGTAAACTTATTCATCTTGCCTTTGCCATCTTAAAATCGGGGCAACCTTTTAACCCAAACGCTGCCGTTTAATTATTTCTTGCTTTCTAGTCGGCAAGACAGTATCTACGAGTTTATAGTGAGATAAGAAAGGCCTTTTTATCTTCAACCGCAATATGATGTTGTAACCATTTTTTTAAAAATCTCAGTAACTCATTATTAACTACGGATTTATTTTCTTTAGCCTTTCTTTGAATTACTAACAGTTGATTTTTTAATTCAGTATGGTATTCACGGTGCGTTTCTACCTCAGAATAACCCAAGGCATGGTATAGCTTTTCTTCAAAAGAAAAATGAACTATAGTGTAATCTATGAGGTCATTTAAAATATCTTCGATAATCTCCGCATCCGTGTTGTTTACAACCACTTCTTCATATAATTGGTTAGTTAAGTCTATTAATATTTTGTGCTGCTCATCAATTTCATGAACACCAACACTTAAATCATCTGACCATTCAAAAAATTTATCTTTAACATAAATAGCCATATTTGGATTATATTGCAATGCAAAAATAGTCATATCATCAGATTGCATTTTGTTTTCACAAAACACAATAACTTCATCATGTAAAGCATTAACTAGAGTTTTGCTATCAGAACAAGTGGAATTTAAAACATTAATGGCTCGCTCTAAAGAAAAAAACTCTTGTTGATCATTTTCTGCTTCTGTTACGCCATCGGTGTATAAAATTAAAGTATCACCTTCTTGTAGCTGTATGTGAGCAACTTCATATTGCGCTTCATCATGCACACCCAATAAAATATTGCGCGGAACATTTAAAATCTCAAAAGGTTCATTTTTATGTGCCAATAAAGGTGGATTATGCCCTCCGTTTGAATAACGTAATTCGCCAGTTACTACATTTAATAATCCAACAAATAGGGTGACAAACATATTTGTGTCATTATTTTGACACAGTAATTTATTGATCTTCATTAATGCCGTAGCAAATTTTTTAGGTTTGGTAATTATTGATCTTAGCAATGTCATGGTTTCCATCATAAACAAAGCGGCAGGAATACCTTTACCTGAAACATCACCAATAGCAAAAACAATATAGTGATCATTGAGTGCAAACGCATCATAAAAATCCCCGCCTATTTCTTTAGCTGGAGACATTAAGCCATAAGTTTGAATTTGCGGGTGTTGAGGGAATAAATAATAACAATTGGGAAGCATATTCATCTGAATTGCCGTAGCAACAGACAATTCTTTTTGCAAATTTTCAAGCAGTTGTATCTCGGTTTGCCTTAACCGCTTCATTTCATCCTCATCACGCTTGTAATCAGTTATATCTCTAATAACGCCGATAAACATCAAATGTTCATCGATACACATTTTGCTGGTGATCAAATCAATAGGAAAGGTTTCACCGTTAGCACGCAAACCTAGGGCTTCTCGCCTGATCTTACCGAGAATTTTTGGGATTTTGGTTGTCAGATAATTTTGGAGATAACCATCGTGCTCACTAGCGTAAGGTTCTGGCATTAAAATTTTGACATTGTGACCAATGACTTCTTGGGCGTTATAGCCAAAAATCTTTTCAGCGGCTGGATTAAAGGTATTGATTATGCCGCGTTCATCACTGATGATAACCGCATCAAATATATGTGTGATGATACTTTCGACCTTGCCGTGTGCTTCTTGTGCTTCTTTCACTAGATTGTTAGCTAGACTACGCATGAAAAATGCAGCTAATGTAGCAAATGTGGCAGTCACAATGATTGTAATAGTATGTGATTCCCATAAAGTCAGTTCACCCTTGAAATATGTCTCCTTCAAAAATTCGTAGATAGCCATCAGCACTACCGTGACCGAAAAAACCCAGAATAATTGAGTAATAGATAATAATTTGTAGAAAAGTTTTTTCATCTGTAAGATTATTTGATTAGAGACTGAATAAGTTCATCTAATTAGTCGCATGTATAAAACACGTCATTTTGGCAGGGATGCTGGAATGACGATGATCTAGCTTGAACATTATGGTCATGCTGATTTTTCGTTAGGAACTTAAACGTATGCTTATTTATTGTTTAAATTCTACAGAAATTGCAAGTTGTCGTGATTTATTTTTGTAACAGCGTGTAACAGTTTTATCTTTTGTTACACGCTGTTACAAAAAGACTTTGTTGTACAAATCAAACTTGTAGAGTTAACAGCTAATAAGTTCTTCGTAATTAGTCGTATGTATAAAACACGTCATTCTGGCAGGAATGCCAGAATCCAGTCACGGGGATGTATTCGAGTGTACGCCATTCTTGGCTTCTGGATTTCGGCGAACCCTCGTTACGCTCTGCCGAAATGACGTGGTTTTATACATCAGAATTTATTTCTGTAAACTTATAGAGTATGTAACACATTTGTAACAAAAAGTTGTTACGCTTAATTTTATGGTGGAAGATATAGCATCCCCCACCTTCTTAATCGTGATGTAAGGTGGTAAATACTCTACATTACAAAATTAGGCAATTACTCTGGCAACATTTGAATTTTTCCAAATAATAATAAATTTGCTTAATAGATTCGATTGTAAGTACTAATTAAACATAAGGCAATAATATGATAAAAATTGAAGTTCAAGAATTAAATAATGACATCAAACAAGTAAAATTAATTGGACGACTTGATATACAAGGCACAGGTGATGTTGAACTTTCTTTTGCTGCACATACTGCAAGCAAAAAAGAAAAAGTAATAGTGGATTTATCAGAACTTGATTTTCTTGCTTCTATTGGAATACGTCTTTTATTGGTTAATGCTAAAGCACAAGATCACCGTGGCGGAAAGTTAGTATTATTGAATCCTAAGCCATTAGTAGATGACGTGTTAAAAATGACAGGAATTAACGTGCTAATTCCAATTTATACTGACATTTCATTAGCAACTGATTACTTAAAATCAATAGATAGTGAATGAAATTAAAATTCAATTTTATGTTTAGGTAAGTATATGAATGCTATTTTAAAAAATCATATTTCACGCAAGTCAGACACAAAAAAAATGTTATATTTAACGCTTAAAAATAAAAGTGATGAATTAAACAAATTGAATGTTTGGATAAATAATAATATTACTACTTTATTTAAGTTATCTGAAAATGTGGTTTTTAAAATAGATTTGACGCTAACTGAATTAATAGCAAATATCATCAGTTATGGTTATCCTAATCAGTGTGAAAGTGAGATTAATATTAAATGTCAATTCTTAAATGGCATAATTAAAATAGAGGTAGAAGATACTGGTATTCCTTTTAATCCATTGGAAATGCCAGATATTATTTTACCTAAAAGTCTTGAAGAAGCCGATATAGGCGGATTGGGTATATTTATGATCCGTAAGTATATAGATGAAAGCAGTTATCAGCGTGAAGATAATAAAAATATTTTTACCATACAATTTAAAATCTAATCAAATATCTCTATACACGACAAAAAACTAAAAGAATTAAAATTTTGGCTCTTCCTGATTTCGCGGGGTAGGCACTACATATATTATAGGTGCTAGCCTGACAATAAGCGTATTATCACGCCTTATTTGTCGTTTATTTAAGTACAAATGGTTTTAAAATCATAGGGCTACAGAAAGCCTATCGTTGATTTGTGCCGCTGTAGTTTTAAGCATACAAGGTTGGGTTGGAGGGCAATCCATCGCGATAATCCACGGATCGTCGTGTCCTGTGTCGTGCAAAACCCCCACGTTAGTCATGGTATGACCGTGGGTAAACAGCCGAACATTCGGTAGATAACGTTCTTGTTGACCTGCTGCCAACTCGCCCGTTGTCGTTTGGTAGTGGGTTAAATCTGTAATTAGGCATGAATATCAAGCCCACAACGACCTTATTGATGAGCAACCCGAAACGGTATCTACAGTAATTCCAGTTGGTTCAAGCCGTGTTTTGAGGGTCTGAAAGACTTCATCTTTACGTTTGCCAAACACATATAGCTAAGGCAAGATAAAGTGATTAGAAAAAATCTTGAAAACTACCGTATTTATTAGCTTTGTGGTCGTTGAAATATGATCAATTTATAGTGCGTCAGCTATACAAACACACTTGACTGAAATGGTCGGCACGGAGGTTTCGCCTGCGCTGATTTCAACAGTGACGGATGCGGTGATGGACGACGTTAAACAATGGCAATCGCGACCGCTGGACGCGGTGTAT
>CAIUVX010000171.1 GCA_903902705.1 uncultured Methylococcales bacterium | reverse complement strand
GTCGACCGGATTGTGGGCCGCCAGCAGTACCCGCAGGTGACGTATTCGGGGCGCGGCCGCTATAGCCAGAGCCTGGTGCCGACCCTGCAGACTGTGCCGCTTTGCCAGGCGCCGTGCGTTATAATTCAATGCGCATGGCTCGTTGCGCACTTTCAACTTGCACCGCAGGCTCAATCGTACCGCTTTGACGCATTCTGGAAAATTCTTTATAACCCGCCAAAAATATTTTTCGATACCTTCGGGCTTAAAATCTTTAGCGGCTAATTTTCGATACAACTCAGTCAACGCCATGCCAGACCAAAATTGCTCTTCAAATTCATCGGTGATTTCAATGGCGCGGTTCAATTCTTTGCGTTTAGAAAAAATAAATGTCCACGAGGCGAGCGAGGCGATCAACAATAACACCATCACAAACTGGACGACAAAACTAGCTTCTTGAATCAAATGGAGTAAGGATAAATCAGTATTCATGCGGTTAACAACTCAAGTAAATAATCAGGAATGGCTTTAGGGCGCAGAGTATGTGCATCTAAACAGGCGATACGAACGATGCCAGTACACAACAGCTCATCACCACGGTTAATATGTTGGCTAAAGGTAAAGCTGGCTTTTTTAGAGTCAATCACTTTCGCGCTGACCTGCAAAAGCTCATCAAACAATGCAGGACGCAAATAATCAATCTGTAGCGAACGCACCACAAAAATAATGCCCGCATTCGCTCTCAACCAATCTTGTTCATAGCCCAAGGCACGGAGCATTTCCGTTCTCACACGTTCAAAAAATTTCAGGTAATTAGCATGATACACCACGCCGCCTGCGTCGGTGTCTTCGTAATATACCCGAATCGGGTAGGTAAATTTTTTCACTGTGGTCATTATATGCAGAGAAATGTAATGATGTATTTTTAGTAAGCTACGGCGCGGGAGAGCAACAGCGACCATAATTAAAAATACGCTGCATTAATCCAAAAGTGTACAGCGATACTAGCAAAATAGCCCAGTAAAACAGCAGGCATCCAACGCAGATGAAAACCAAACGTATATTGCTTGATTTGTCCCAACATACCCACGCCAGGTGCTGAACCAATAGCTAACAAGCTTCCACCTACGCCCAGTGTTAACGTTAATAATAGCCACTGACCCGTATGAATAGGTGGGTGCATACTTAATACCGCAAACATCAACGTACCGTTATCAACAAAAGCCGATGATAGACCAATCAAAATATTGGCGACAGAGGGATTCATTTGACCAAATAGAAAGTGCGCAATAGCATCCAAATAACCGACAAAACCGATAGCACCAATCAGCATCATCGCGCCATAAAAAAACAGCAGGGTATCCCAGTCAATATGACCGACATTTTCAAAGACATCAAAGGTTTGTTTGCTATTCTTTTTAGGCACCTCGACCTGAAAAAGCTGATAAACGTGGGCAAAATCGCTTTGTTCTTCATGAGCGGTTTTGTTCAGATAAAAATTAAAAAATTGCAATATCCCTAATCCAGCCATCATCCCTGCTGCGGGCGGTAATAGTAAAAATACATTAGAACAAACGGTAATCATTAGGGTCAGTGCAAACAGAGCAATCACCCATTTAGCACCTCGACGTAGGTTAATGGCTTGTGGCGAGACATCAGGTGTTTCTTTAGGAATAAAAAAGTGCATGATACTTGCGGGTACTAAAAAATTGACTAAACAGGGAATTGCTAAATGGAAAAAATCGAAAAAATGTAAAATACCATGTTGCCAAACAAACAGCGTAGAAATACCGCCTAAAGGACTGAAAGTCCCGCCCGCATTGGCAGCAACCACCACATTAACACAGGCAAAAGCGACAAATTTTGGTTGCTTTTTCCCCACTGCTGAGGCAACTGCACCCATTAATAAACCAATCGCTAAACCGTTGATAATGGTAGAAAGCACAAACGCTAATGCCCCCGTAATCCAGAACAATTGCCGATAACTATAACGTTTATTTAATAAATATATGCGCAACGCATCAAAAATGCCGCGCTCTTCCATGGTATTGAGATAAGTCATGGACACCAAAATGAATAACAGTAACTCAATATATGCCAACAAATTACTTTCAAATGCCAGCGATGCAACTTTTGCTTGTCCATCGATAGCGTAATAAATACAAATTGCAAACCAAGCCGCTGCCGCCCCTAATACCATCGGCTTGGATTTTCGCAATTCAATCACGTCCTCAGACATTGCTGCTATGTAAGATGCCACTGTAATCAGAACGGCAAGATAACCGATAATATGATGAGTTAAATCTAGTGAAGTAGCAGCTTCTGATGCAAAAACTAAGTTAGGAAAGAGCAATACAGTAATTATCAAAAAAAATTTCATTTTTGTTCCTGTGAAGATAGACACCAATGGACAGCGCATAACAGCGGCGTTATGCAAGGGTACGAGAGTTCAACTGCCACAATGCTAATACATTTACTGATATAAAAACAGTACTATCTATTCAAACAAATCCACTGATACGCCTGTGTGTTTAGGTACTGGTAAACCAAAATGGGTATAGGCATTTTGTGTCACTACTCGCCCACGCGGGGTACGCATAATAAAACCTTGTTGCAATAAATACGGCTCTAATACATCTTCGATTGTACCGCGTTCTTCACTGATTGCTGCGGCTAAGGTATCTAACCCAACTGGTCCACCCGCAAAATTTTCTATCATGGTCATTAATAATTTGCGGTCTAAGGCATCGAAACCGTTGCTATCGACTTTGAGCATATTGAGTGCGGCGATAGCGCAATCTTCTGTTACTGTGCCGTCGCCTTTAACTTGGGCAAAATCACGCACACGGCGGAGTAAACGGTTGGCTATGCGTGGCGTACCGCGTGAGCGTCGGGCGATTTCAAACGCGCCATTTTCTGCCATTGCAATGCCTAATACTCCTGCTGAACGGGTGACAATGCTGGCAAGTTCTGCCACGGTGTAAAATTCTAAGCGTTGGACGATACCGAAACGGTCGCGTAATGGCGAAGTCAATAATCCTGCGCGGGTGGTTGCACCAACTAGGGTAAACGGCGGTAAATCCAGTTTGATAGACCGTGCCGCTGGCCCTTCACCTATCATTAAATCGAGCTGATAGTCTTCCATTGCTGGGTATAAAATTTCTTCTACCGCTGGGCTTAGGCGATGAATTTCGTCGATAAATAATACATCGTGGGCTTCAAGATTAGTGAGCAAAGCGGCTAAATCGCCCGCTTTTTCTAATACGGGGCCTGAGGTTTGCCGAATCGCCACGCCCATTTCGGCAGCGATAATATTGGCGAGTGTGGTTTTACCTAAACCAGGTGGGCCAAAAATCAGGACGTGATCTAACGCCTCTTGCCTCGCCACTGCCGCTTGAATAAAAATTTCCATTTGGGCGCGTAATTCAACTTGTCCGACATAATCGGCTAACCGTTTCGGACGTATAGCGCGGTCATGGCGTTCGTCATCGGTATGATTACGCGCCGTTATTAATCTATCGGTTTCAATCATCGAATCGCGCCTTGTAATGCCATGCGAATAATATCTTCACAACTTTTGCCTTCGCTATGAATGCCTTGCACCATTTTATTGGCATCCAGTGGTTTATAACCCAAAGAACATAAGGCACTAACCGCCTCTTGTTTGGCATTGCCGACACTCGGCGTGATAGTAGCGGTGGTGGTGATGCTGTCTTCTAATTGGGGCAATCTATCGCGCAGTTCAATAATCAACCGCTCAGCAGTTTTTTTACCCACACCTGGTAAGCGCATTAAGGCAACCGTATCATTATCATGAATACAGCGGTGCAGTTGCTCCGCGCTTTGCCCTGATAAAATAGTCAACGCCAGTTTAGGGCCTACGCCGTTGACTTTAATCAAGGTTCTGAACATAGCGCGGTCAGCTTCGGTCGCAAAGCCAAATAAACTATGGGCATCTTCGCGGATCACTAAATGGGTATGTAGAGTTATTTCTACACCTAGCGCGGGTAGCTCATAAAAAGTGGTCATCGGTGCTTCGATTTCATAACCGACACCGTGTACATCCAGCACCAATAACGGAGGGGCTTTAAGTACTAATTTACCGCGTAAAAATCCAATCATGTTAATAATCCAGTCTGCAAACGCAGTGCCGTTTTTTGATAATGGGTGGGATATAGCTGAAATGTAAATGTGGTTCGACTGTTCGACAAGCTCACAGCTCACCACGAACGGTATCATTTTATTGTGCGTTAGCTATATAGTTAATCGCATACACCGACTAACCAGAAGACGTAATTCACATTAGTTGATTAATACAGCTTCGGCAAGTTCCATTGCTTCTTCGATAGTCATGCCCGTAGCGGCAAGAGCGATTTCTTCTAAGTCTTGGGCTTCAGGCGTATTGTGCATAAATGCGTAAGCACACCGCTCGATCACTTTTTGTTTACTCATGGGGACTTTAACGGTGACTTCTACCAGCTCCTCATCTAAAGGTGCTTGCTCTATCAGTGTAATAGATTGTAACCGTTCAGTGGAATATAACCCTGTACCAATATAAGGGCCATTCACATAAGGAGCTAATTTAATATCGACTTTTTGAATGTGTTCGACTAGCCAGTTGTATAGAAAGTCATTTAATTTCACTTTATCTACTTTATCAATATCCGTTTGAAAAACCCGACGCACTGCGAACACTACTTTTTTAAACTGTAGATGTAATGTCTTATGTTCAATATAAAGGGGATAACCTTTTTCACGCATTAACATTTCTTCTCGCGCAAAATGTGCGCTGACATATTTGTCGAGGAAGCTCAGGGATTTTTCTAACTCTTCTGAACTCATGCCACTTTGCAGGTGTTCGTTGAAGCGACCGATTTCCATAAATAAGTTTAAATGATCAGAATCAATTAAAGGTACGTTAATTTTATATTTTTCAAACCATTCATTTTCAAGCCCTTCATATTCAAACATTTATTTTTCCTTTGTGGTCAAAAAGTATTTTAAAATTCCGTGCGAACTCTAAAAATTCAGTCACTGGCATAGGTTTAGCAAAATAATAACCTTGAACTTCATCACAACCGAGCTGTTCCAATAAAGTCAGTTGCGCTTTATTTTCGACACCTTCACACACTATTTGGTAGCCAAGTTCATGACCGAGTTTAATAATAGCCTCTACCATCAGGTGATCACGCGCATCAGTCAGAATATTGCGGATAAATGATTGATCAATTTTTAATTTATCAATATTAAATAATTTTAAATACGCCAGTGATGATAATCCAGTGCCAAAATCATCGATAGAAATTGAAATTCCTAATGCGGATAATTCCGCCACTGTTTTAACAGCTATATCAAAACTGGACATTAACGCTGTTTCTGTAATTTCCACCTCTAAGTCTTGTGGCGCAATTCCCGTTTCTTCAATAATCGCCACTAATTCTTGCACAAAAGTAGGTGTACAAAGGGCGTGCGCTGAAATATTGATGGCACAACGATAACGTTGATTACCTGTTGTTTTCCAATCTTTGACGATGGCACAGGCTTTTTTTAACGTCCATAACGTAATATCCTTGATTAAGCCTATGGTTTCAGCAATAGGAATAAATTCAGCAGGCGATAGCCATTGACCGTCTTTATCTTGCCAACGAATCAGTGCTTCTACGCCGATAATTTGTTGTTCTGCCAAACTGATTTGCGGCTGTAAATACAATTCAAACGGTAATTCATTCATTGCATTATGCAGTTTTTGCACAATTAATGCTCGCCTGTGCATGGTTTTTTCAAAGTCTTCCTCAAAAATCTCGTAGTTTTTTCCAAAGCGATATTTGGCAAGATGCAGGGCAATATCAGTATGGTCAAGTAGCATTATAACCGTTTGTTTTTGTGGGATAATTTTTGCCAAACCAAACTTTGCATTTAAGAAAATACGATGATTTTCTATCTGTAGTGGCTGACACAGACAAGTTTGAATGTGTTCGGCAACTTGATTGGCTGGTAAAGGCTCGTTAGTTGCTGCATAAATAATTTTTAAATGGCGTAATCCGCAGCGTACAATCAAACTTTGGGGCGGTAATTCACTTTTGAGTAGATTGGTTAAGGCAAGGATAATATCTTTGACCCCGTGTATGCCAAAAATATTAATATAGTCCGTTAAATTACCTATATAGAGAGAAATTAAGTAACTTTCTGTGTGCGGGTCTTTAAGTAAATCCTCTAATTTTTCACTTAAATAATAGGCGTTAGGCAGTCCCGTCTCTTGATCAAAAAAAGCCAAGCGAATAATTTTTTGATCTCTATTTTTTCGCGCTGTAATGTCACGAATCACAGCAGTAAAAATCATTTCACCATCTAGCATTACATCGCTGATAGCAATATCTGCATAAAAGGTTTCTCCATTTCTACGCTTGGCAATAACTTCACGTCCTTGTCTGGGAATTCGTGATTGGCGTGTTTCAACATAACGTTCCATGTACAGATGATGATGCAAACTATCAGGTATCGGCATCAATATACTAACACTTAGCCCTATGACTTCATTACTACGATAGCCAAACATTTGCTCGGCAGCAGCGTTAAATATTTCAATAACGCCCTGTGCATTAGTCACAACCATCGCGTCAATAGCGGTAGCAAAAATCGCCGCTAAATGTAACGAAGCATTTTCCCCCTGTTTATTGATGATTGTCATAGTGTGATGGCTGATTTTTTATGGTGATTGACGGGATTATATACGCTATATAATATAGCTATCCTATTTTAAGTATGGAATTTTGTCGGAATGCCTTATTGCATAAGCATGGCGCGGATAATTGTGCAATCGTCACCGTATGTCACAACCTAATCATGTTAATAATCCAGTCTGCAAGCGCAGTGCCGTTTTTTGATAATGGGTGTGACAGATTGCAATGCCCAGCGCGTCACTGGCATCAATTTGTAGATTGCCTTGTATCGATAACAATATTTTCACCATGTGTTGGACTTGAAGTTTATCGGCACTGCCCTTCCCTACCACCGCTTGTTTAACTTGTCGCGCCGCGTATTCAAACACGGGCAAGCCTTTGGTTTGTACGGCGCAAATTGCCGCGCCGCGAGCTTGCCCTAATTTAAGGGCTGAATCAGCGTTTTTGTGCATGAATACTTGTTCGATTGCCATTTGTTCTGGATGGTACATTTCAACAATCTGCACAATGCCATCAAAAATTTGTTTTAACCTATCAGGGAAATAATCGGCTTCAATGCGAATACTGCCGCTGGCGATATACTTAAAACTCCGCCCTGATTCTTCGATAATTCCGTAACCTGTCAGTCGTGAACCAGGATCTATACCTAGAATCCTCATGTTATAACGATTTCAAAATCAGCAAAATACCTGATATAAACAGAAATACAGCAAATAGCTTGCTGTATTTTTCATTATCAATGTTTTTGTACAGCAATTCCTCAGTGAACAAAAACATGAGTATGCCAATTTGGATAAAGGTGATTTTGTCCGCATAGCTGATAGTGAATTTAGTGCCGAGTAATAACAAGGTGATTAATTGACAGGTAGCCACCGTGGCATAACTCGCCGCCGCCGTGACGCGGGTTTTATCTTTTGTATAATTTTTGGCGTAAATAATGATGGTCAGCATTGAACCGCCCAAATTACTCATGCCATGAACCGCCCCCATAATCATCAAATACAGCCGTTCATAAACTACTATCGACTTTAACAATCGCTCGATAATCGGTAAAAAACTTTTTAAGGCGACAAAAATCAGCACAGCACCAATGAATAAACCAACATTGACTTTGACGGTTGTGACTAACCATAAAAACACCACCACGACAGGCGCGGTGTAAAGCAGAATATTTTTATAAAATTTAGTATCGAGGTCTTCGTAGTGTCTGACAAACTGTAAAGCATTAACCGCAATGGACACAGGCAGCAACACGCCCAGCGCATCGACGAAACCGTAACCCAATAACAATAATATCGGTGTGCCGAATAATAAAACCCCGACTCCAAAAATGGATTGAATGACTGATACCACGATGATGGTAAGTAAAATATCAATTGGCATGACTTTCCTTTTTATAATGATGGGGGGGCATAAATGTAGAGTGGACAAGCTATTCTTGCCATTTTTACCTGTAAGATAAAGCTATTTATCCAACCTTGTATCTCTCCAAACCAAAGGAGGAAGCGGGTCTATAGCGAGCTAGTAGTATATCAGAGTGCATGATCAGATTTTGTCGCTCCACTTAAGATGCAACTTAAAACTGAATGGTGTCCCTCCTGTGGGAAAGAGGCTGAATGAACAAGGGGGCGCGGGGAAGAAATGAAAACACAAGGGCTTCAAGGGAAAATCGTGGTGTCACCAAGATATACAAATTAGCAATCGCCAATAACGAAAAAGCGGTCAACGACCGCTTTTTCTATTCAAATCCGAAGTGCTGGTTATTTCGTGGGCGTTTCGATAGGCTTAGGCTCAACAGCAGGAGCGACGACAGGCGCAGCAGGAGCGACGACAGGCGCAGTAGCAGCAGGGGCATTCTTTTCCCACTTGCCACCCGCTTTGAGACACTCTTTTTTCGTTTTCTCGACAACAGCATCCTTCAGCATACAACTGTGATTCTGCGCGGGCGGTGGAGTGGGGGTTTTTGGTGACTTAGCCAACGCGACGGATGACAATAAGACGAGGGCGATGGCAAGAACTATTTTATTCATGGTTATCTCCTGTTAGATTTAAGAATAAATGATTGAAAATTCAAACATAGAAGGCTAAGTTTGACAATGTATTACTCTCTTTGTCAAGCCTGTTCTACATTTGAATCATAGTCCGTGTGGAGTTCAGCGTCTATGAAAGTATTCTCAATAGCCCATCACCATAATAAACTTTAAAAGTTCTTCCTTAGGTTAACTACTATCTTGCGAGTTATAAATCTTACCTTGGGAGGAGAATGAAAACATGGAGGCTGCGGCCGGAGTCGAACCGGCCTAGATGGCTTTGCAGGCCACTGCATAACCGATTTGCTACGCAGCCTTAAAAGGAAGTTAAATAAAAAAGCCGCGAATTATCGCGGCTTTTTGAATTCTTTGGAGCGGGAAACGAGATTCGAACTCGCGACCCCAACCTTGGCAAGGTTGTGCTCTACCACTGAGCTATTCCCGCAATTCAATTTATTCGATTATTATACCCGAATTTTCCATAGAGTCAAGTATTATTTCTCACTGTACATCAATTGCTAAAGCCCAGCCATCCTTACCTTTACACTCACCTTCTTCCATTAGCACTTTAACAAACGCATTTTTAGTACCATAGGCATCTTGAAGCTCTATCACCGATACATGTGTTCCTTGAGGAATATGCTGGCACGATGCAGTTCTATCGGCTTCTTCGGTATCATCGTATGCCGCGATAGCTCCTGGTACGCCGACTAATCGAACAGTGGCAGCTGGATCATAACTATTGGCACTTTTTAACACATACTTTTGACCAACGACTAAGCTTTGAATCTTAGGACCTGAAAGTTGTTTGGACTCGCCACCGCTCACCAACAGAATCAACAGTACAGCGATTGCACCGATAGCACCAAAAAATACTTTTGGATTTTTTTCCTTTAGACTCAGTATCTTGGAAATGATGTTGCCCGCTTCATTTACTGCTTCATTTTCCATCTTCACTGATTCTACTTTCACGCTTTCTTCTGTCTCTACCGAATCGACAGTTTGTTCAGTATTTTCTTCATTACTCATTGCTCTTCCTCACCCTTGTTATTTTTTTATTATAGTCATTAACTTTTCTGACACCAAAAAGCTTGCTAAGTTAACCTGAAAAAATTAAATCTGTCATCTTTTTTTACTTTTTCACTGCTTAACATTCAACCAAAAGACCCAATCTATCAACAGATATTTACTTCCAAACCATGATGAGTTTAGATAAAATCGTAACCTTTTTTATACGCTGTTGGTATATGCTTTTTCTTTTCTCTTATTCTGATACACTCAAATTGCCAGTAACCTAAACCAACATTTTTCCTGTTCTTCAAGGTGGCCGAGAAACTTTCATTGTTCGCTGGATGTATTCGTAGAGTATCGTCATCTTTTAGCATGAAGGTATCGGTAATAATGTATTCTTGCTCGTTGGTAGCGTAGAACAGTCCTTTTTTTAGATCGATAGTCGCTTGTGTAGCACTATTATTACTAGTGGTGCTATTACTTGCTGTACCACTGCCATTACTTACAGGAGGTTCAAAAAACTGGTTATACTCGACAGAAATAAATTGCGGTGCGATTAACTTCATACCAAAAATTATTTTTCCGCTTTGTTTTGTAACTACTATTTTATCAACGACACCTAATAAACGGTTATGCTCAAGCATATCGGTTTTTCTAAAGCTCACTAACGTACCAACAGATAAAACACCTGTTTGAATAAATACGCAAGATAACAGTTTATCTGATTCCGATTGTGCCAAAAATTCCAGTGCTTTTTTGTCGCGTACATCGGTAACATCTTGTAAATCCAAGGTCGATGCCAATCCTATCGCAATATATCTGTTTAATCGATCACTAAACAGCGGTTCACCTTGAAGACTAATGCCCGCCCATCGTTGCTCAAGATAATCAAGTAATTCCCCTGTCAGTTTACCATCGGTATTTTTCTGCATTTGCACAGAACTGAATCTTGCATCAGTAATATCAATTAGCTTTTCTTTATGTTCAAGGACTTTTTGTAACCTACTAAAGTCGATGTATAGTACAGAAGAATCTTTTTTTGAGGTTACATTTTCTTGGTAGAAAGGCGGCTTATCCTCATCGGTAAAAACTACGCATTGCATTGAATAACCACACATGGGCGTAGATTTTAAACTTACTAAAGAAATAATAGTTTCTATAAATCTATCCACCAACAAAATTTCTTTTTGCATCAAACCTGTTGGATCAACAAGACTAAGCAACAAAATTTGTAGATAACAGTCTTCGGGGCTATTTGATTTAGTTATTTGATTAGTATCGCTGGCGATTTTTATGGCATTTTTATCTATTTTGACACTCAACTTATAAAGCGAGTGTAAATCCATCCAGACCCAGTCAGGTATCGGCATCCCCATAATAAAATGACTAATAACAATGCCACTTAGTCCTTTAATGCAACGCTGAAGTGCCAATGCAGTGCTTTTTCCCTGAAACCACCCCACAGCTCTTCGAGTTAAATCTTTCGCTACTATCCAATACCCTATCGCAAATTCCCTTTCGATAGCCACCAATACGCTTAGAATTTTCTGATCGTTTTCCTCTTTTGGATAGCCTGCTCTCATAAGCCTCGAACGGAGGTAATCTTCGATCATAAGAATGCTGGGACGCAAAAGCTCTAACGCATTCAATCGCAATGGGCTAGGCATTTCAATGGCATTAAAGTCAATAATAAAATCGTGCATTAAACGCGTCGCTAATCCCATATTAGCGGCAGGTAGCTCGGCAATCCAGCTTGTCAACGCAGCGTCCTCAAATTCTCTTAATCGAGAAGGATTTTTTTGTTGCTTTGGAATAACTAGAAAATAAGAGTTCTTCAAATCAGCACCGAATTTATTTTGATTCTTTAAGTTAAGTAAAAAGCCCAGTATCTTTAACTAATGGTCTTTTGGGCTTTATTTTTGTTAAATTTTGCAACAATATTAGCATTATCTAACAATAAACGCGATGTTCGACTTTTAAATTTGGGTAGTGTCAAAATTGACAATGACATGATAGTGAATTGTGTGTGCTGTCGGGGGCAAAAAATATGTTTGATTCCCAATCTCTGAAAAGCAATTCATTTATGAGTTTTATGCAAAACCAAACACGGTAAGTCGGACTACATGATTAAGCTCTATCACTTTGTCCATGTATAATGTTCTGATAATTTAGTTACAATTAGGATATTTATTTATGATAATTCTCGGTATTAATGATGTGGGGCATCATAATTCCGCCGCGTCAGTGGTTATTGACGGTCAATTAGTCGCGTCTATTGAAGAAGAGCGGCTTTCTCGTATTAAAATGGATAACGCTTATCCCCATCAATCAATTGCCGAAGTGTTAGCCATTGCAGGCATAACCGCTGAACAAGTTGACGTGGTTGCATTGGCAGGGTTGTCACGCTGGGATCAAAAGCCTTATGTCGATACGCTATTTCATTACATTGCTAAAGTGGCTAAACAAGAGCCTGATATTAAAAAATTTTATTGGCAACAACAGCCTGCACGCATTACCCGTTTGTTTAAGCAACGTAAAAAACCCGCTGGGGTATTGGCTGAGAAACCCACTCAAACCGTTGAGCATCATTTAGCTCATGCCGCCTCTGCTTATTACGCGTCACCTTTTGCTAATGAAAAAGTTGGCGTAATTACCTTGGATGGCGTTGGCGATTTTTCTTGGGGTTCGGTATGGCTGGGTGAACATGGTCAGTTACAACAAGTCGATTATTTACCATACCTCAACAGTATCGGTTTATTGTATTCCGCCATTACAATTTATCTAGGTTTTAAAGCGACACGCCATGAAGGTAAGGTATTGGGCTTGGCAGCGTTTGGTAATCCAGAGCCGCTATTATCACGGTTACTTGCTCATACTAACCAGCATGATTGGCATGAATTATTTGACCCGCGTTTAGCGCGAATCGCACTAAAGTTTGCCAGTGAAGTTGGACAATCAGCTCTCAGGGAATTATGCGATGATTTAAGCAAAGAAGATGTTGCCGCTGGCATTCAAGTCTACACTGAACAGCTGATTTGCGACTGGATACAAGCACAAGTACAAACGTTAGGTGTGCGACAATTAGCCTTAGCAGGTGGTGTGTTTGCCAATGTTAAATTAAATCAACGCTTGTTAGCCTTGCCTGAAATAGACAATATTTATGTGCATCCTAATATGGGTGATGGCGGTCTTGCCACTGGCGCGGCTTACGAAGTCTATGCCCGTTTACAGAACGGTTTAATACCAAAACTACAGCCGCACGTTTATTTAGGCACAGAAATTAATCGTGAAAATGCGTTAGCCGCGTTGGAAAAATCAGGACTGACTTACAGCGAACCAGAAAATCTGTCTTATACGGTAGCTAAGTTATTAGCCGCTGGTAAAGTAGTTGCCCGTGCTGCTGGCAAAATGGAATATGGTCCTCGTGCGTTGGGCAATCGCACCGTGATGGCTTCTTGTCAGGATAAAGCAATTAATCTATGGTTGAATGAAAAATTCGCCCGCACTGAATTTATGCCTTTTGCACCTGTGATTATCGAAGAACAAGCGCAGGCTTATTTTCCTGATTGGCGGGAAGACCATGTTACCGCTCGTTTTATGACGCTGACTTACGATGCGTCAGCTATTGCGCAAAAAAATATACCCGCCGCAATTCATGTCGATAATACCGCTAGACCGCAAGTGATCCGCCGTGTCGATAATCCTGCTTATTACGACATCATCAACGATTATTATCAATTAACAGGCGTAGCCAGTGTGATTAATACCAGCTTTAATATGCACGAAGAACCAATAGTACGCACTGCCGAAGAAGCGATTTTGGCATTTCAGGCAGCACAATTAGACGCGCTGATATTAGATGGTTTTTTAATCGAAAAAAACTTTTTGTGTTAGGACAAAATGCGCTCAATTAATCTATTCATTATTGCTTTAGTGACGCTACTCTTGTTTAGCGCAAGTGTCGTCGAAGCTAAAACCAAACCTAAAACCGCCGTTACGCAGGTAAAGCAAGCAGAGCCTAAAGCCGAAACGCCAGTAAAACAGCTTATTAACATTGCCTATTTGAGCCAAGAACAACCAGTGCCACCCTCGTTGTCCAACCTAGACCCGTTTATTGCAGACAAGGGGCTGTTAGGTTCAGTGCTAGCGATTAATGACAACAACACAACAGGACAGTTTACAGGGCAGTCTTTTGTGCTAAACAAGTTTATTGTGCCTATCGATGGCAATGTTGTTGAGGTGTTTAATAAAGAAATTGTCGATAAATATCAATTGGTAGTGAGCTTATTACCTGCCGAATCGCTAACTAAGCTAGCAGACAGTGCGGTGGGTAAATCGATTCTATTGTTTGATGCTGCAACCAGTGACGATAGTTTACGCGCTGAACAATGTCGCCCTGAGGTTTTACACCTACTGCCTAGTCGTGCCATGCGTGCCGATGCCTTAGCACAATACATGATGAAAAAACGCTGGACGAAATGGTTTTTAGTGGTGGGGGCAAATCCTGAGGACAGATTATTTGCCGATGCGATTAAAAGGGCGGCGAAACGGTTTGGTAGCAAAATCGTTGCTGAAAAAGTCTGGGAACATACAGCCGATGCACGGCGTACTGTACAGTCCGATGTGGCGGTATTTAGCCAAGATGCCGATGACTATGATGTGCTAGTGGTTGCCGATGAACAAGGTCAGTTTGGTGAGTATTTGGATTATCGTACTTGGCTACCTAGACCTGTGATTGGCACACAGGGCTTGATTGCGACCGCGTGGCATAAAACCCACGAACAATGGGGCGCGATACAAATTCAAAACCGTTTTCAAGAACAAGCCCATCGATGGATGGAAGAACAAGATTATGCAGCTTATTTAGCCATTAGAGCGATAGGCGAAGCGGCAACCCGCACCAAATCCAATGAGTTAAAAGCCATTAAGGATTATATACTTAGCCCTGAGTTTGCCTTGCAAGGTTATAAAGGTAATCCGTTGTCGTTTAGACCGTGGGATGGGCAGTTGCGGCAACCTATATTGTTAGCCGCGCCGCGTTCATTGGTCGCAGTCGCGCCAATTGAAGGTTTTTTGCATCCCAAAACGGAATTAGATACCTTAGGTGTCGATCAACCAGAATCAAAGTGCCATTATGGGAAAAACAATGAAAAATAAACTATTAGGTTATCTAGTTCCCACGCGCTGCGTGGGAACTCATGCTGACCGCGCTGCGGTGTACTTCACAACGCGGCGCGTTGAAGCTGCATTCCCACGCGGCGCGTGGGAACGAGAAAAAATATCCCTGCTATTAGGCTTGACTTTATTGACGGCACTGACAACAACTGTGCAGGCAGAAACCGTTTTTGTGAGTTTGGAGAAAGATAACGCCTTAGCGATTGTTGATCCTATCGAAGGTAAGTTAATCAAAACTGTACCGATAGGACAGCGTCCACGCGGACTTGCACTCAGTAGCGACAATAAATTTTTGTTTGTTGCCACCAGTGATGACAATACTATTAGAATGCTCGATGCTGAAACACTCAAAGAACTGGCGAAATTACCCTCAGGTAAAGACCCCGAAACTTTCGCTCTCAGTCCTAATGGCGATAAGCTGTATGTGTCGAATGAAGATGACAGTCTGGTCACGGTGATTGATATTGCCAGTAAAAAAGCAATACATGAAATTAAAGTTGGCGTTGAACCCGAAGGCATTACCGTCAGCCCTGATAATCAGTGGCTCATCAGTGCCTCTGAAACCACTAATATGGTGCATTGGATAGACACTAAAACTAATGCTATTGTTGAAAATACTCTTGTTGATCCGCGTCCGCGTGCCGTTAATTTTACCGCTGACAGTCAACAATTATGGGTGACTTCTGAAATGGCAGGAACAGTCATGGTGTTGGATGTCAAAACCAAACAGCCTATTAAAACTATCAAATTAGCGGTTGAAGGGGTGACTTTTGATAAAATTCAACCTGTTGGCGTGGTAATAGACAAAGAAAGAAAGCGTGCATACATCGCTTTAGGGCCCGCTAATCGGGTTGCCGTGATTAACGCGCAAAGTTATGAAATTGAAAAAGTATTATTAGTCGGGCAGAGGGTGTGGAATCTGGCATTTTCACCCGATCAAAAACGCCTGTACACCACTAATGGCACAAGTAATGACATATCAATTATCGATTTAGACACCCAAACAGTGACTAAATCTGTTGGTGTCGGCACTTATCCGTGGGGCGTTGCAGTAAAACCATGAGTAAGTCTATCGCGTTAGCCATCGAAGGCTTGAGTTTTTCTTACGGCAATCAAAAAGCATTGGATGATATTAATTTTAAAATTCAGCTAGGTGAATGCACGATTTTATTAGGTCCGAATGGCGCGGGTAAAAGTACCCTATTTTCGTTGATTACCCATTTATATGATGCACGGCAAGGACACATTCAACTGTGTGGTTTTGATATTAAAAAACAAAGTTGCTTGGCCTTAGCCAAACTTGGGGTGGTTTTTCAACAAACCACTCTGGATATGGATTTAACGGTCGATCAAAATTTACGTTATCACACCGCTCTGCATGGTATGAGTCGTAAACTGGCTACTCAACGCATTCAGCAAGAATTGGAGCGTTTAAATATGTATGAACGCCGTTTTGAAAAAGTCCGTCAACTTAACGGTGGTCATAAACGCCGCGTAGAAATTGCCAGAGCCTTATTGCATAAACCGTCCTTATTGCTGTTAGATGAACCTACTGTTGGTTTAGATGTCGCCAGTCGAAAAAATATTGTTGACTATGTGCATCGCTTAGCCGCAGAGGAAAATATAGCGGTGCTATGGGCGAGTCATCTAATGGATGAAATTTATGCAAACGATCGCGTCATTGTGCTACATAAAGGGCAGATTAAAGCGAATGGTACGGTGAATGAGGTATTGGAACAGACCGATACCGTTAGCATTAACGATGCGTTTCACTGTTTAACGCGAGGACAGACTGCATGAATATTGTGCATTATTGGCGAGCGATGTCGGGAATTGTCGGACGTGAGTTATGGCGTTTTGTTACCCAACGTGAACGATTTATTTCTGCCTTAGTCAGACCGTTAATCTGGTTATTTGTGTTTGCGGCGGGATTTAGAGCATCCTTAGGCTTAGCTATTAGCCCACCCTACGAAACTTATATTTTGTATGAAGTGTATATCACCCCTGGTTTATGCGGCATGATTCAGCTATTTAATGGAATGCAAAGCTCGTTATCAATGGCTTATGACCGTGAAATGGGCAGTATGCGTACTTTGTTAGTGTGTCCGTTACCACGTTGGTTTTTATTACTCAGTAAATTACTGGCAGGAACGGCGGTGTCCGTGTTGCAAGTCTATGTATTTTTAGCAATTGCCAAAGCCTACGACATCAATATACCTCTGATGGGCTATCTAACTGTTTTACCCCCTTTATTGTTATCTGGTTTGATGTTGGGGGCATTAGGACTGCTATTATCATCGTTCATCAAACAACTAGAAAACTTTGCAGGAGTAATGAATTTTGTCATTTTCCCGATGTTTTTTATGTCAACTGCACTTTACCCGTTGTGGAAAATTAAAGAATCCAGTGCGTTGCTTTACAATCTGGCGAAATACAATCCATTTTCACAAGCGGTCGAATTAACACGGTTTGCTTTGTACGGTCAATTTAATCAACAAGCCTTCATTTATACCCTGCTTGCTTTTGTAGTGTTTATGATAGCCGCCATCATTGGTTATAATCCGTCAAAAGGAATGATGATAAAAAAAGGTGGCGGTGGCGACTGATGACACGAATTCAAGAATGTTTTTACGCTGGTAAATTAGGAGTATCATAAATAGTGATTTTTAGCTTTACCGCTTAATTTATTAGGTTCAGTCTACTCATTTTTTTATCAGGAGTCCTTAGTTATGTCTATACAAGATAATCACTTTGCTTCAGTGACAACCCCTTTAGGCTCAGACATCTTGCTATTTAGCCGCATGAGTGGCTATGAAGAAATGAGCCGACTTTTTGAATATGAAGTGGACTTACTGGTTGAAAATAAAAGTCTGGGATCAATCATAACCGCTGGTTTTCCCGTTAATAAAGTGCTTGGGCAGGCGATGACAGTTGCTTTGCCTTTGCCTTCTGGTGGTACGCGCTATTTTCACGGCTTAGTCACCCAGTTTAGACATCAGGGCGCGGCGGAGGATTGTTTTTTATACCGTGCGGTATTGCGTCCTTGGCTATGGTTTTTGACCCGCACCAGTAATTGCCGAATTTTTCAAGAATTATCCGTTCCTGACATTATCAAAAAAGTGTTTGAAGATAATAAATTTAGTGATTTTAAACTGGAATTATCTAATACCTACAAACCTCGAAATTATTGTGTTCAATACCGTGAAACAGATTTTAATTTTGTCAGTCGTTTAATGGAATATGAAGGTATTTTTTACTTCTTTGAACATAAACAGGATAAACATACGCTAGTTATCGCTGATTCTGCCAACGCACATCAAACCATTGCGGGATATGCAACTATCCCTTATTTTCCTCCTGAAAATGTAGGGCAGCGAAAACAAGATCATATTTATGAGTGGCATACTGCCCATGAAGTTGAATCAGGGACTTATGTGCTAAACGATTACGATTTTGAAAAACCTAAAAGTGGTCTTGTTGCTAAATTTACCGAGAAAAAACTACACAGCCACGCCGAAGGTGAACAATATGATTACCCTGGTAATTACTTTGAACACCCGATTGGCGAGAGTTATGCCAATATTCGACTAAATGAATTACAAACCGACCATGAAGTTATTCAAGGTAGAGGTAATGCGATAGGCTTAACGACAGGAATGTTATTCACCCTAAAAGAGCATTACCTTGCTCCAGAAAATGCCAAACACGTTGTTATTTCTGCCAATTTTCTCATTGTATCCAATCAATATCGCTCAACGTCAGCCGAAGAAACCCATTATGAATGCAGTTTTAAGGCAATTTGCTCAACTCAACAGTTTCGTCCACAACGTCTAACCCCCGTTCCTTTTGTTCAAGGGCCACAAACTGCCACCGTAGTTGGCAAAAGCGGTGAAGAAATCTGGACGGATAAATACGGACGCATTAAAGTGCAGTTTCATTGGGAAAGAAATGGCAAACAGAATGAAACCAGCTCTTGTTGGATACGCGTAGCTACCCCTATTGCAGGTAAACAGTGGGGCTGGGTGTCTTTGCCGCGTATGGGTCAAGAAGTGGTTGTTAGTTTTTTAGAAGGTAATCCCGATAGACCATTAATAACAGGCAGTGTTTATAATGCTCTACAAATGCCACCGTATGCCTTGCCTGCAAATCAAACCCAAAGTGGATTGAAAAGCCGTAGTTCTAAAGAAGGCAATGCGGATAATTTTAATGAATTCCGCTTTGAAGACAAAAAAGGTTCAGAGCAGGTTTATCTTCATGCCGAAAAAAATCAGGATATTGAGGTTGAACATGATGAAACCCATTGGGTAGGTCATGATCGGAGCAAAACAGTTGATAACAATGAAACGGTAAATATAGGCAAAAATCGCTCTGAAACGGTCGGCGAAAATGAAACTATCAGCATCGTCAAGAATCGCTCTGAAGATGTCGGCGTGAATGAAACCATTAGTATTGGCAAAAATCGTCAAGAATCTGTTGGCGAAAATGAAAGCCTCGATGTTGGTAAAAATAGAGAACGCACCGTTGGAGAAAACGAAACCATCAACATCGGTAAAAAACATACTATTGAGGTTGGCGATACTCGTCAGACAACCATCGGCAAAGACGATATGAGCCAAGTCAGTAAAAAGTTTTACCTAGAAGCAGGTGATGAAATCATCTTGAAAACAGGCGATTCCAGCATTACTATGAAAAAAGACGGCACTATTCAAATCAAAGGAAAGGATATTACCGTGATTGGCAGCGGCAAAATTGGCGTTAAGGCAAGTGCCGATTTAGTGCTAAAAGGATCGAAGATCGCCGAGAACTAATCATGTTACAACTCATCAATCACACCCCCTTTGCCACCTCGTTATCTGTGTTTTCAGACACGGACGGTGTGGAATGCGCATTCGCTATCGTCAAAGCAAGTTTTGAATTGAAATCAGGACGCGCTGTCCTCGCAGAACGGCAAGTACCCCTTATCGCCACTGATATTTATTGGGGTGATCCTGATAAAACCAGTCTACGCGCCGCAGGTGAATTTTCACTCCCCAAACCAGCAACTGATGTTTTGTTGATGGGAAACGCAATTGCTCCAAGAACTAATACGCGTATAGCCGAAGTCAGTCTTAAACTGGGTTCGTTATCAAAAACAGTTCGTGTGTTTGGCAATCGGCGTTGGCAACACACTGATATGGGCTGGCAAATGAGTCAACCCGAAATCTGGGAACGAATGCCCTTACGTTGGGAACTGGCTTTTGGTGGTTTCACACCCGCTAAAGATGATAATCCTCCCGAATATGAACCACGAAACCCCGTTGGACGCGGCTTTATCGGCAGTAAAGAAGGTGAATGGGAAGGTCGCTTACTACCCAATATTGAAGACCCTAGCCAACTTATTCGTCATCCCACAGACCGCACCATCCCCGCCTGTTTTGCACCAATCGCACCTGCGTGGTTGCCGCGCCGTACCTTTGCTGGGACTTATGATGCAGCGTGGCAAAAAAATCGCTCACCTTATTTGCCGCATGACTTTGATTCTCGATTTTTTCTGACTGCTCCCTCAGGTTTAGTTGCCAATGATTATTTGCATGGTGGTGAAGCTGTCGAAGTATCGGGTTGTAGTCACGATGAGCCGATACGCTTTCAATTGCCCGCTTGCACACTTGCGGTATTGTTTGATTTTGACGGGCGAACAATCAACGAAACGCCCAAACTGGAAACCGTGTTAATAGAACCCGATGTTGGGCGTGTGCAATTATTATGGCGGGCGGGCATTAAAGTCGATAAGCATCTATTAAAGTTGCGTGAAGTCGCGGTATATTGCCGCGAATATAGCATCAAAGCCAAGGAGGCATAAAAAATGACAAAACCAGCCGTTGTCGTAGTGAGCGTAGGTGCGGTATCGCCGATAGGTCTCAGTTTGGCAGAAACCGCTGCGTCTGCTCGTGCTAAGGTTGCTAGACTGCGTGAAATAGAATGGCGCGATCGTCGTTTTCAACCGTTCATTGTTGGTGCAGTGCCAGAGGATGGACTTCCAGAATTAGATTCGGCGTTGTCTACACTATACCTGCAATACCGAGAAGCACGACTATTGCGGCTTGCTCATGTCGCGCTGGACGAAGTGTTTAAACCCATGACAGGCTATGAAACGCCCATTCCTCTATTGCTGGCATTACCCGAACACCACACCACCAAACCCATAGACTGCAAAGCTTTTTTGACACGACTTGTTCAGCAAACAAAAGCACCGCTGGATTTAGCTCATAGTGTTGCCGTACCGAATGGACGCGCTGCGGGTTTGATGGCATTTCAACGCGCCGCTGAAATGCTGGAAAGCAATAAAGCCGAATTCGTGTTAGTCGGCGGCGTGGACAGCCTAATAGACCTTTATGTCTTAGGTACGTTAGATATGCAAGAACGCATACGCAACGAAGTCAATAGTGATGGATTTAGTCCAAGTGAAGGCGCGGCTTTTGTGTTGTTAACGTTGGCAAGCACTGCCGCTAAACAGGGATTGCGTCCGCTAGTCCACATTCTTGGCAGTGCTATTGGACATGAATCAGGTCATCTTTATGCACAAGAACCTTATCTTGGTGAAGGTTTAGCGGCAACTTTCACCAACTTGCTGAGCCAAACGCCGCCACCATCACCGATTGGTTGTGTGTATGCAAGTTTTAACGGTGAACGCTATTGGGGCAAAGAATTTGGCGTGGCACGATTACGCAATAGCGCGGCTTTTGTCCCAGATCATCAAATGGAACATCCCGCCGAATGCTTTGGTGATATGGGCGCGGCTCATGGGGTTATGCTCGCGGCATTGGCGATACACGGTGTGATGAAAAACTATCGCCAATCACCTTGTTTGGTGTATGCTTCATCCGACTACGGCGGTCGCGCAGCGACCTTGTTGGCAACACCCTAATCATTCTGAATAAGGAGCAAGCTATGTCCTGTACAGTCCATAATATCCGAGGCTTCGCCCACAAAGGCAGTGGTGGCATGAGCATGGTATTTCCCGATGTCTGCAAAACCCCAACTCCAGGCGGTCCCGTCCCGATACCCTATCCCAATATCGGCAAATCCTCCGACACCTCCCAAGGCACGACCACCATAGAAGCCGATGGCAATATGATTATGAACAAAGGTGCTAAATATATGATGAGCAGCGGCGATGAACCTGGCACGGTCGGCGGCGTACTCAGCAATACCTTCAAGCAAGAATGCGAGTTTTTACTGTATTCTTTTGATGTGATGCTGGAAGGCAAAAACGTCTGTCGGTTGGGGGATATGTTGTGGCATAACAAGAAAAATATTTGTGGGTGATTGATAATTTTCAATTTTTATTAGGACACAACTTATGTCTGAACTCTTCGAACCAGTCAGTGTTGGAATTATTCTTAAACACGACGCAGATGATTGTCCATTTTGTAAGAGCAACCTAAACGAAAAGCCAAACCCTGTACCTCAAAGCTTTGATGATGCTGATTGGGAGGAGGATCCAGCGAGTGACACCGAGCTAATCGGTAATGATGCTGGTAAGCTTGAAAAGAATATGGATGACCCACGTCCACAGAATTGGATTATCGATATAACAGATCTCGGTATGGAAGCTGATCACAAAGTTATTCCCAATCCGCATCATCTAATCCCAGGAAACGAAGCACTCAAAAAGGCGACTGAATTACTCAAGTGGATATTTGCTAAACACGGAAAGATAGAGAACGATATTGGATACGATGTAAATAATAAAAACAATGGTGTTTGGCTGCCTAGTAATAATGGTATGCGAGGTGTTTCATGGTGGACAGGAGATACTTCTATCATCAAGAAGACTGATTATGTTGTGAAAGCCATGGATGTTGCTCAAGGTCAATTCCACGACAGACATAACAATCCTTATTCCGATTTTGTTACTAAGATACTCAATAAAATTGCCGACCGTATGAACGGTATAGATGCAAACAGTGGATGTCCTTTCAAAACTGAGAAGGGTGAAAATAAAAAATTTAAACCACCTTATGCGTTAGTCGCACGTCTAAATGGTGTGTCTGCCAGAATCAAACCGCATTTGAAAAAAGACGCTAAACCAAATGAAGTTCTCATTACTTCAAAATTAGTAAAACAGTATTGGAAACGTAAGGGTTAACTTCCATAATATCCTTTTAGAAATATACGCGATGTTCGACTTTTCTAACTTATTGATTTTAATTATGACGAACTAGAGTATATAGTTTGGAATATTTTCTCAGGTAGTTTATTTATCAAGCAGTATTCTAAAATATCTAAAATTGTGTTTTTGGGGTTACCTTATCTCAAGACCAAAATAATGATCACAACTTTTTTATATCAAAAGGAGAAATATGATGGGGCAATACTATATGATTGAATGCTTTGAGCCTGACGACTGGGAAGACAGTGCTGTTCTGAGTGGAGTCCCTTCACCTCAAGGTGAAAGCTCGTGGCGTTTTGGTAGACCTTTTCAGACAATTCCCAATCAGCCAATCCTTATTCCAATGTTGGAAACCCATTGCGAGCGACTACTAGATTTTTACAATACAGATGCGTTGTTAATCAAGCGCAGCCTTTTTGAAGCTTTGAAGGAGGTGGGTGTAGATAATATTGATGCTTACGACACGTTGATTCGTCACCCTGTTAGTGGTTATGAGACAACTGATTACATAGCAGGAAATTTGATTGGCATTATTTCAGCCGCAGACCTTGCTGCGTCTACAGTGGTGAGTGGTAGTCATGACGGTCTTTTGGATGTCGATTTCGATTCTGTTACGATTGACAATAAAAAGGTCAAGGGTGCTTTAATGTTTCGGCTAGTAGAGAATACGAGTGCTGTAGTTATACATAAAAAAGTGAAAGAGTTTCTTGAGTCACGCGGTTTTGATCAGTTAAGATTTTTCTTACCTGAAGACTGGATGGGATGACCAAATAGCAATAAATAATAGCACAGAATTTGTTTTACATATTTTGCCGAAAAACTTACTAGATCAAAAGAGATTTTATTAAAATGAACGCAAAACCCACCACCGCCCAAATCTTTGATCTACAACCCGCTGAATCTGTAGTGCAAACGCCAGCACCCCAACGCGCCGAATTACTAGCAATCAGCGAAGACGGTAGTCTGCTAGTTCGCACTGCTGACGGTCACGAGTTCCTCTGTGACTGGCTGGAAAACACTAGCAACGGCAATATTAGCCTTGAACTAGGCGACCGCTTACTGTGTATTCCTGCTACTGAACAGGAGCTAGGTATCGTACTAGGTCGTATAGGTAACTACTGTCAACCGAAAAAGCAGGAACATATCACTATTGAAGCCAGTGCCTCATTGACACTCAAATGCGGCGAGTCTTCGGTTGAATTGCGTAGTGATGGCAGAACCATGTTGAAAGGTGAAGATGTGCTGTTACGCGCTAAAGGAACTCAGCGTATTCGCGCTGCGACTGTCGCTATTAATTAATTAAACAGGCGGCGGCGATGCAAGCGAACACGGCAAGATTGCGTTATATTCCTGATTTGTTGACTGTCCATTTGGAAGAACTGGAATTTTTGTGGGGGCAACGGCGGCTTGCTTTGCATTCGCCACGTTATTTTTTGCGTGACTTTTTGCACATCAATGAGCGTGTGGAAGCTCATATTCAAGGCTTGTTGACTATTCCCACCGCGCTACCCGATTTATTACTGCCACATATACTCGTTGCTGAAAGTCGAGACAGTGTTTTTGCTGCCGCCTGTCCGTTATTACGGTTGGCGAATCCTGAGTTGACGGCACAAGTGATTAAGTGCTTCGAGCAAGCTGATGCTGGCATAGCCGCTGGTTTTCGTGATGCGTTTAGCTTTGTTCCCGCTGGGCAGTTTGTCACCGCACTGAAACGGATTTTGCAGGAAGGTGAACCCTTGATTGCCGCTTATACCGCAACAGCGTTGGCAAATTTGCGTGTTCTTGAACGCAATAACAGCGTACTTAATGCTTTGTTGCTGCATGAAGATGTGTTAATCGCCACAACTGCATGGTATGCCAGTATCACAGTGGATTGTTTGCCGTCTTCCGCATATCAGCCGCGCCCCTATCAACAAGCACTGCAAAGACCAGAAACTAACCTCCGTGACGTGGTACTTAAATCCGCTATCTGGACTCAACAAGCGTGGATTTTACCAGTGTTGCGTCAATTGGCATCAGCAGGTGATATGACTGCTTTGCAATGGTTAGCGATTGTCACCACAGGGGAAGACGGTGCGTTAATTGTCGATAAACTAAAGTCATTAGCCAGTCCACAAAGCCAATGTAACATCTTCGTACGTTTCGGTCATCCTGCGCTATTACCACTTTTGCGTGATTGGGCATCAAGTGGCGATACGTTATTAGCCTCCTGTGCAGGTGAAGCCTTTACCCGTATTACCGCTTATGATGTGCGTGGCGAACGTATTCAAATGCCCGTCAGCAATACCGCCGATGATTTTGACCGCGAATTTGCGCCATTAATATGGACTAGCGATAGTAATAAAATGACCGCGTATTTGACACAAAATAGTGACAGGTTAAAGCAGGCGAATCGCTGGAGTCGGGGCTTACCGTTAGATGGTGTGGTAACACCAGAAAAATTGACTTCAATAGATTTACAAATACGCTGGGATCAACTTGCGCGTAATCGGTTGGCGGGTAATACCGCCAATCAACCTGAACCTATTGTTTACTAGGCTCTATGCGTATCAGACAACGCTCTGCCTCTCAGGAATTTCCAGAGTTTGTGATCTGGGCTATTATTGAACCAATAGACATAACAGTAGCAACGCAGTAAAGCGTAAGCTGTAACTAAAAAACGATAGACACAAAAAAGGCAGCCTAGGCTGCCTTTTTTATTGTCTGATAAAAGTAGAGGCTTAAAGTTTTTCTTTAATACGCGCTGCTTTACCAGTCAAATCACGCAAGTAGTACAATTTAGCACGACGAACATCACCACGACGTTTAACAGTAATTTCGCTAATCATAGGACTGTGTGTTTGGAAAACACGTTCAACGCCTGTGCCATGAGAAATTTTTCTAACAGTGAAAGCTGAATTTAAACCGCGATTACGTTTTGCAATGACAATGCCTTCAAACGCCTGCACTCTTTCTTTATCGCCTTCTTTTACTTTAACTTGTACAACAACCGTGTCGCCTGCATTAAATGCAGGGACATTTTGTTTCATTTGCGCTTGTTCTAATTCATCAATAATGTTCATTACCACACCCTTTAACTTCAACTTTAAATTGTTCTAGCAGTTGTTTTTGTTCTGCATTTAACGGTTTTTTTTCTAATAAATCAGGTCGTCTTTGCCACGTTCGTCCTAAGGCTTGCTTCATGCGCCAACGGCTTATATCTGCATGATTACCGCTTAGTAATACGTCTGGTACAGCGCGTCCTGCTAACTGTTCTGGTCTGGTAAAATGTGGGCAGTCTAGCAATCCATCGGTATGTGAATCTTGTACCGCTGATTGTTCATCACCAAGTACATCGGGCAATAACCGCGTCACTGCATCAATGACTATGAGTGCCGCGAGTTCACCGCCGCTGATAACATAATCGCCTATCGACCATTCTTCATCACAATCCAAGTCAACAAAGCGTTCATCAACCCCTTCATAACGTCCTGCCACTAAGATCAATTGCGAGTTTTGTGCAACGCTTGATAATAAGGCTTGAGTAATCGGTTTGCCTTGTGGGCTTAAATAAACGACTTTACTGTTTGCGTAACCTGCTTGTTTTGCTGCATTAACAGCATCATGCAATGGCTGGTATTTCATTACCATGCCAGGCCCGCCGCCGTAAGGACGGTCATCAACAGTTTTGTGCTTGTCGTGAGTATAATCGCGTGGATTCCATACCGATAAACTGACAATGCCGCGTTCGATTGCTTTTCCTGTGACACCAATCTGTGCAGCCGCTGTCACCATGTCTGGAAATAAGCTGATGACATCAAAACGCATTAAAAATCTGCGTCCCAATCCACTATCATCTTACCCGTGCTTAAATCAATCTGGGTGATAGTCTGTCCTTGTAAAAACGGAATGCACCGCTCTTTATCACCTTGAACAATAACAACATCATTCGCGCCTGTTTCCAGTAAGCCACTGATGACACCAAAATCAACGCCTTCGGTATTTTCAACTTTTAAGCCGATTAAATCAGACCAGTAATACTCATCACTTGCCGCTTTTGGCAGTTGTTCTGGTGTGATAAAAATATCCCAACCCATTAAACTTGCCGCTTGGTCTCGGTCTTGAATACCGTCAAGTTGAGCAACGACTGCTTTACCTTGCAGATTTCCAGTAATCACTTTAACCGTTTTGGTCTCACCCGCTTTTTTTAGCAACCAAGGCGAATAGTCGAGAATATTTTCTCTATAATCGGTATAGGAAAATACCTTGACCCAACCTTTGATACCAAAAACGCCAGAAATTTTTCCAACGTGTATATGACCTTTATCAGACAAACGAATTACACAGCAGCTTTTTTAGCGACTTTAATCAATTGGGCAACGCGCTCAGACGTTTGTGCGCCTTTGGTTTTCCAATATTCAACGCGTTCGCTGTCTAAACGTAATTTTTCTTCATTGCCACGAGCTAATGGGTTAAAAAAACCAACGCGCTCAATATAACGACCATCACGACCGCTACGACTATCAGTTACTACAATTTGGTAGAAGGGGTGATTTTTAGCACCACCTCTTGAAAGACGAATAGTTACCATCTAATATCCTCAAAAATATTTGGTCATTGTTAATCCGCCTATTCTACGCGATTTTATTGATAAGTGAAGAACAAATTAAAAAATCAAGGATTGTTTATGAAGGTAGGAAAAGATTAGCAAGATAGGCTTTGTACATTTCAGTCTATCTTTTGCGTTCGTTTTGTCGTGTTTGCGTGTTTTTTTGTGCTGTTTAAATCGGCTTAGGCTGGGGTAGTTCTCTTTTCAACAAGGCAATGATTTCTCTTAAGTTGTCATTTTCCCTGTCTTTCATGGCAAGTTCTTTGTCTTTTAATTCATTAATCAGTTTCTGTTCTTTTAATTCAGTAGCACACGAACCAACATAAACATGATTTTGGTGAGTTGTATTGGTATTGCGTTGATGAGCAAAGCTAACATTTAGATTTCCTTTATCGCTTAAATCAACTAATTCAGACAGTTGAATTTCAAAGGCTTAGGCTATTTTTTGCAATTTTGACAGTTTTGGGTCATTTTCACCACGTTCAATATCACCGTAAACACTCGCTGATATACCTGATTTTTCAGCAACTTGCTCTTGCGTTAAACCTTTCGCTTCACGAATTGACCTTATTTTTTCATTGACCGACATAAATACCTCTCTATCACAGAAAATACCTGATTTTCCTGATTGTAGCAGGTTTGGCAAGGGTTTAAAATTTTGTATACGCTTTTTTAACATACATTTCAGAGTTAAATGTCGGGTTAGTGTCATCACGATGATAGAGGAGTCAAAATGCTTGATATAAAATACAGATACGGAATATGGAAGGGATATGACTGGTATTTGCTCAACAACGGATTATCTGCCGAATATATATTCTATGCGCCAACACTTCGTCTAGCTTTGAAGCTAACAGGCAATTTAGGTAGCTCTATATTATTGAATAGTGTATTACCAGATCAACTACTTGCAAGGCTGGAGAGACAAAGTGAACATCCAATTTTCCCTATTATTGAACGCCCTAAGTCGTTTTATCTCGCCATCGGGTTAACAAACAATTGTACATTGGCTTGCGACTATTGCCATGCAGAAGCGGATAGGGATACAACGATAAATCATGATTTGATTGCTAAATCAATTGATTATGCTTTTGAAAAAGCTGCGGAAACACCAAAGAAAACATTGAGTGTTTCTTTTGCCGTAGGTGGTGAACCTACAATGAACTGGAAAGAATTCACTTATACGGTAAATCGAATTCGAGAACTAGAAAAAGAGCATGACGGGGTTAATAAGGTATATTTATCTATGACTACCAATTGTTATTATGGATATGCAAAACGTGAATTTGTGGCAAATAATTTTGACGTTCTAACATTATCAATAGATGGATACAAAGAAATACAAAACATACATCGTCCAACAAGAGCATATAAAGGCAGTTACTCATTGGTATCAGAAACATGCAAGTTTTTTATTGATAGTAACAAAGTAAAGGCTGGTCTAAGGGGAACAGTTTCTAGCTACAGTGTTAAAAATTTAGTGGATATTGTTGAGCATTATTTTAATACGTTTGGCACTGGATATACCATTGCATTTGAGCCACTTATTGAAATAGGACGGGCTTTGTATGGTGAATTATTGCCACCCACTAACGAAGAATTCGCCATAAATTTTTTGGCAGCAAAAAATCGAGGGAAGGAGCTTGGATTGCGCGTCATAACCTCAGCAGCAAATGTCGATAGGCTAGTAGGAAGGTATTGTGGCGCAATGGCAATGCCATCTTTTACTGTATGCACAAATGGAAAGGTAACAGCGTGCCATAGAGATCAAGATGGAACAGACTATGTGTATGGAATGGTCGATACTGATACTGGAGTCGTAACAGTCGATGAACAAAAAATAAACGAAAATGTAATTCAAACTGAAATGCCAGATTATTGTAACCATTGTTTTGCCAAATGGCATTGTGCAGGCGATTGCCCAGATATTAGAAGAATAGGGTATTCAAGATGTGACATTAATCGTTTTCTCGTGTTTAACCAGCTAAATGAGTTGTTAACGAAAGGAGGTGAAGCAGGGTCAAATAGAGACATAGCAAAACAAGATACATTTAATTTAACTCGACCATAACTGGAGATTATATTATGCAAGCAGAAACGTTTGAAATTAGCACCTTTGAGCTGATTAAAGAAGAATGTACAGGCATACTTTCTGAGATTATCATGAAGTTTTCAGAAAACTCTGAAATCAATGACGGAATGTGTTCCTGTGTCTGCATTAGCGATGAAGGATGTTGTGGCTGCCTAATGCAGTAGCCATAGAGCTTATGGAGTGAAACGAAATAAGCGCAACTCGTAAGATGGAAAGAGCGACAGCGAGTTCCATCATAGCACCAATAAAGAACCGCCTCCAGTCAAAACCAAAGGCGGTTTTTTATTGCCTTAACAAGTTTGCAATGGATAGTGCAGTTCAATTGTTGCAAAATCTTTATCGTTATGGAGTAGAAAACAACCATAATGCAAGGCAGTTGCCGCAATAATACAGTCATTAGTTTTGCGGACTGTCAGTCCACGTTTGCGTAATTGTCGATAAATATCGGCGGCTTGTAACCACACGCCCTCTTTTATTTCCAACATCAATAAGGACTGCAAATAATCTTGGGTAAGCTGATGCTGTTTATCGTTAGAAATCCCTTGTAATACTTCTGTTAGCACCACACCACAAATAGCAATATCTACTTCTTGCTGAATTGAGAACTCAAGCGTGGCAACGTGTGGCAAATCTTTTCCGTTAAAAAAATCTATCCACGCACTGGTATCAACCAAAATCATAAAGCTTTATTTTCACGCATTGCATTCAAATCGCCTTCCCAACAAATTGTCCCTTTCAAGTCCAATAACTTTTTTTGTTTTTCGTGGCGGATTAATTCGCGTAACGCATAATCAAGCAACTCACGTTTACTTTTAAGATGGGTAATTTGTAATGCCTGCTCCAGTATTTCTTTATCTAGCAGAACTTGGGTGCGTATTGTGGTCGTTTCCATGATGGACTCCGATAACCTTTGTTTGAATTCTGTTACTTTGTATAGCAAAGTGAGTAGATGTTCGGATATTGTAGCAATTTTTTGATAAGATGTTCATTAAGACAAAACCGCCTCTGGTCAAAACCAAAGGCGGTTTTTTATTGCTTGGATTCAAGCGCACAGCGCATAAAGTTTATGTTTGGTGTTATCGTTTTATACCCATGCCACGCACGTTATTTTTAATACCGCGCATCATATTTGCCATATTGCCCGATTTCATTTTTTTCATCATTTTTTGCATCATCAAAAATTGCTTCAGCATACGATTGACATCGTGTAATTCTTGACCACAACCATCCGCGATACGTTTTTTGCGATTGCCTTTAATCAAATCTGGGAAACGTCTTTCCTGTTTGGTCATGGAATTAATGATGGCAATTTGCCGCGATAAGGCTTTGTCATTGACTTTTTCACGCATTTCTTGTGAGACATTGCCAACACCTGGGAGCTTGTCTAGCATGGCACTGACACCGCCCATGCTTTCCATTTGTTGCAATTGTTCACGAAAATCGTTCATATCAAACGATTCGCCTTTTTTAATTTTTTTGGCGAATTTTTCAGCTTTTTCTTTATCGACTTTTTGCTCAATGGTTTCAATCAGGCTGAGCATATCGCCCATGCCCAAAATACGCGAGGCAATACGGTCTGGATGGAATGGCTCTAAGGCATCTGGTTTTTCGCCCATACCGATAAATTTAATCGGTTTGCCTGTGATATGACGGATAGATAACGCTGCCCCGCCGCGTGCATCACCATCGGCTTTGGTTAAAATAACGCCCGTTAGTGGCAGCGCATCATTAAAGGCTTTAGCGGTAATCGCGGCATCTTGTCCTGTCATGCTATCGACGACGAACAGGGTTTCAATCGGATTAATCGCGGCATGAAGAGCTTTTATTTCACCCATCATTTCGTCATCAATATGCAATCGACCTGCGGTATCGACAATAATCACATCGAGAAATTTACGTTTCGCGGCATCAATGGCATTAAGGGCAATATCGACAGGATTTTGAGTTAAATCGCTATCGAAAAAAACCAGATCAAGATCATTGGCTAATACTTGCAATTGTTTAATAGCCGCAGGGCGATAAACGTCCGCACTCACTACACCGACTTTTTTCTTTTTATGGGTTTTTAACCATAACCCCAGTTTTGCAACCGTGGTAGTTTTACCCGCACCTTGCAAACCAGCCATTAAAATAACCGCAGGTGGTACAGCGCGAAGATTAATGTCTTCATTCGCCGCCCCCATCATTTTAACCAGTTCCGCTTGAACCAGTTTAATCATGGATTGCCCAGGTGTGAGACTGCTTTGAACTTGTTGTCCTAACGCGCCTTCTTTGACACGTTCAATAAAATCCGTCACGACGGGCAAAGAGACATCGGCTTCCAGCAAAGCGATACGCACTTCGCCTAAGGTTTCCTTGATATTATCTTCAGTTAGGCGACCTTGCCCTTTGAGTTTTTTAAGCGTGCTACTTAATTTATCGGTTAAATTATCAAACATATCTACGTCTTCATTGTTGATCTTGAGAAACACCTGCTCACACAAATGCGCTAGGACTATTTAGCCGTGTATATTACCATAGCCATTGAGACCTTTGCACTAATGCACACTGCCTCTGAAACATAGCCCATAGAAATATACTTATGAATGCCACTGTACTTGCTATCATTTCAATTTGTGCCTACTTAGGCAGCACACTGTTGATTATTCTGCATATTCAGCAACACATTAAGCGTGTTGCTATTTATTTGGCGTGGACTGCGGTTATTAGCCATCTGATTTATACAGGGCTAGTCTGCCAACAACACAACGGATTTAGTTTTAGTTTTTTTAGTACAGGCTCGCTAATTGCCCTGATTGTCGCGTTATTATTACTGATCGCCGCACTCAATAAGCCTGTAGAAAAACTGGGACTAGCGGTGTTGCCGATTGCCGCGCTAATGCTCACGTTAGAATTGAACTTTGATGATAAGCCGCATTTGCTACACACTTACAACTGGGAAATGAGTACCCATATTTTGACTTCGATTATTGCTTTCAGCCTGTTAAATATAGCCGCCCTACAAGCCATATTACTGGCGATTCAAGATCAACAACTGAAAAGCCACCCACCTAAACGCTTTATTCACTCTTTGCCCTCTTTGCAAACCATGGAATCCTTGTTATTTCAAATGCTAGGTGCGGGGGTATTTTTTCTGAGTATCTCGTTAATCAGTGGCTTTGTGTTTGTCGAAAATTTATTTGCCCAACATTTAGTCCATAAAACCGTATTATCGATATTAGCGTGGATTATTTTTTCCAGTTTATTACTAGGTCGTAGCCGCTACGGCTGGCGCGGACAAATCGCCATACAATGGACGCTCATCGGCTTTGTCTCGTTATTACTGGCTTATTTTGGCAGTAAATTAGTATTGGAATTAATTTTACATCGCTAAAGGAGATAAATATCGTAGCTAAAGCTAACCGCCTAAAAGGCGGTGGTTTTAACCTTGGAACGGACTAATAAATCCAGTAAATTGGCAGCAACTTAAGCCAGTAAATGCCCCCACATATCATACTCATCGGCTTCTTCAAGTTCGACTTGAACAAAATCACCAACCTTTAAATGCGTTGCACCATCGATAAACACCTGACCATCAATTTCTGGGGCATCGGCTTTACTGCGAGCGACCGCGCCTTCTTCGACCACCTCATCAATCAACACGGTTTCAATACGACCAACACGCTGCTGCAAGCGATTAGCACTGATATGAGCTTGATGCTCCATAAACCGCGCTAAGCGTTCTTGCTTCACTTCCTCAGGAATCTGATTGGGTAACGCATTAGCCACCGCACCTTTCACAGGTGAATAAGCAAAAGCACCCACACGATCTAATTGCGCTTCACTGAGAAAATCCAGCAGCTCTTCAAATTCTGTTTCAGTTTCATCGGGAAAACCAACAATAAAGGTACTGCGCAAGGTAATGTCAGGGCAGATTTCACGCCATGCTTTAATACGTTGTAAATTATTCTCCGTTGCCGCAGGACGTTTCATGAGTTTCAAAATGCGACTATTAGCGTGTTGAAAGGGAATATCCAAATAGGGCAGAATTTTTCCCTCTGCCATCAAAGGAATCACCTTATCAACATGAGGATAAGGATAGACATAGTGCATTCTTATCCAAATATCCAATTCGCCCAAGGCTTTGGCAAGTTCATAAAAACGGGTTTTCATGCTCTCGCCGTGCCAAAAATCAGTTTGATAACCTAAATCCAAGCCATAAGCACTGGTATCTTGCGCCACCACTAATAATTCTTTCACCCCCGCTTTCGCCAATCGCTCCGCTTCCAGCATCACTTCACTAATCGGGCGACTGACTAAATCACCACGCATAGACGGAATAATGCAGAAAGTACAACGATGATTACAGCCTTCAGAAATTTTTAAATAGGCGTAATGATTAGGCGTAAGTTTGAGACCTTGAGGTGGCAATAAATCAAGGAATGGCGCGTGCGGTGCGGGTAAATGCTCATGTATTGAAGTCATCACCTCATTCAAAGCGTGCGCACCTGTGACTTTTAACACTTGCGGATGACGAGCGCGAATTTCATCTTCTCGCGCACCTAAGCAACCTGTGACGATGACTTTGCCGTTTTCAGCCAAAGCTTCACCGATGCTGTCTAGCGATTCTTCAACGGCGGCATCAATAAAGCCGCAAGTATTGACCACCACTAAATCGGCTTCTTTATAGGAAGGCGATACCTCGTAACCTTCTAAACGCAGTTGAGTCAATATTTTTTCACTATCAACAAGGGCTTTAGGACAGCCCAAACTGATAAATCCGACGGTTGGTATTTTTGACATAGTATTTCTTGTGTGTAATGTGAGGGCGATAAATTCGCGATTATGCAATTTCGCGTAAGGTTTTCAGTGTTTTTAAAATTGCATTACCCGCTTCTATCCCTTTGTTATATTCGTTATTAGAGGCACGCGCTACCGCTTGGTCGTAGTGATAAACCGCTAAAATTTCAAACGCGACAGGGATTTGATAGTTAATCATGGTGTTCATCAAAGCCCGCGCTGTTTCATCGGCAATTAAATCAAAATGGTAGGTATCGCCTTTGATAATAATGCCAAAGGCAACAATGGCATCAAAGCGTTTTGTTTTAGCAAGGGCTTCGGTAATTAATGCGACTTCCCAAGTACCTGCCGCGTAATACACTTCAATACGGTCTTCGGGTATATCATTTTGGATAAATACTTCGCGACAGTAATTTGTCATATTGCCATTAAGTTCAGCATGATAAGTACTTTGCACAATGGCAATTCTTAACTTGGCTGGTTTTTTAAAGTCGATTTTTTCGACAATAAGGTCTTTTATCATGAGATAGGGTGTTCCTGTAAATAACGTTCAATGGTAGTAACAATAACTTTGGTTTGACACTCTATTTCAATATTAACCTTATCACCTAAGCATTTTTGTTTAAAGGTAGTTGCGCGTAAAGTTTCAGGGATTAAATACACATTAAATCCCCCTGTTGGCTGAGTATCAACAATGGTTAAACTTGCGCCATTAATGGCAATAAAACCTTTGGGTAAAATATATTTCATCCATTCGGCTGGGCAAGAAAAATCGATAATATGATTATTTTCGCTTTCTCTGATTTGAGAAATAGTCGCAGTGCCTTCTACATGACCTGATAATATATGTCCGCCAATTTCATCACCTTGTTTAGCTGAACGTTCAATATTAACTTTATCACCTGTATTTAATAAACCCAAAGTGGTTTTATTTAAAGTTTCCTGCATAACATCAAAAGAAACCTTATTATTTTCTACTGTGGTTACGGTTAAACAAACCCCGTCCACTGCTACACTTGCACCAATAGTTAAATTAGCCAATAGTGACGGATCAAAATTAATCACTAAGGTATTTAAGCCTATTTTTTTATTCACTGCGACAATATCAGTAACGCGCTGTACGATACCTGTGTACATAACTAAAAACTCCTACATTAACTATTTAATCTGCCCATTCTTACGATTGACAGAGATTTTATATTCAGTCGCTATTGCACACGTTTTATCGCATAAATAGCCAATGTTAAAACGATTATGCTGGGCATAAATGCCACTAAAGGTGGATTAAGGTCATAAACTAAACCTAGGTGTCCGACAATATTATCAATAACATTAAAACCCATGCCAATAACCACACCTATTAGCATTCTACCACCTGCACTAATACCACGCTTAATACCAATAACAAAAGGTGCTGATACTAATAGCATGATGAATGTTACCAACGGATTTACTACTCTTCCCCAGAAAGCTAATTCAAACTGTTGGGATTTTTGATGATTGTCTTTTAAAAAATCAACATATTTTGATAGATCAATAAGCGATAAATTATTGGGATTAACTACTGATAATTTTAATAAATCAGGGGCAATACTTGATTTTAGGTATTGTTCCGTTTGATTGACTGCCCGCATTTGTTCGGTGGAAATAAACGATTGTTTAATATCTTCTAATCGCCATTGTTGATTGCCTAAAAAAACAGCCCGTTCCGCATGAGTGGATTGATAAAGATGTTGTTGATCGTCTATATCATAGATACTTATATCGATTAGATTACCATTATCTTGTATTTGTCGCACATTGATAAAGCGTTTGTCTTCTCGTAACCACAGCCCATACATATTATTGAGTATTACTTTTTCACCATCAAACATTGCTTTTAGCATCTGAGCTTTTTTTGCTGTATCGGGTGCAACTAACTCACCGACCAGTATAGAAATAATCACTAATACTGTTCCTGCCAGTAATACCGTTCTAATAATATTAAACACCGATAATCCAGCAGCTCGCATGGCGACCAGCTCATGATTATTTGCCATTGCACCTAAAATAAACAAGCTACCAATCAGAGCAGAGGCAGGCATTAATTCATAAAAAACAGTAGGCGAAGTGAGAGCTAGATAATAAAAAACTTGTGGTAAGTCATACCCTCCTTCACCTATATCACCTAATTCATCACTAAAGGTAAATAAATTAAATAGTGTTAATAATAATATCATCGAAATAAATGAGCCTTTTAAAATTTCTCTGACAATATAGCGCGTTAATACATTCACTTGAATACCTTTGCTTTAATATTTATTATCAACCATTGCCAACCGTATAATCGTGCTAATAAAATCGTCCCCATCACTAATAAAAATACATGAATGCCAATGCCGCCTAACCAGCTTGGAATGGTTTGTTTAATAACCCACACTTGACTAACATGAGCAAGGTTTCCATAACTAAAATAAATTAAAAAGCCAACGATCATATTGCCATAAACGCCGCCGCGTGGTGATAGCTGTGCCAAAGGAACAGCAATAAAACTGAGTAGAATAACCCCGATGGGAATCGCGATTCGGCGTTGTAATTCGGCTATATCTTTACTTAGTGTTGAATTCCATAGTTCGGCGGTGGGAATGGACTCATGTAGATCTTTTTTAAGGGGTGAGCCTTTTTCCTCAATACGCACCGCATATTCGGCAAATTGTTCAATCACATAATTTAATTCACCTGGTCTACCTTGAATATGTTCGCCTTGTTCAAAAACAATAAAACGACCATCGGGAAAATCCTGCATACGCGCTTTTTTAGAATTAATGATACCCAGTTTTCCATGTTGGCGATTTTGGACAAATACTTTTTCCATTTTGCCATCAGCATCAATACTTTCTACATAAAAAACCAAATCGCCTTGGCTGTATTCGCTAAATTTTCCTGCGGCAATACCACGAATATCAGCGGTTTTTTCATCATGACTGATGAGGGTTTCTATTCTAGCCGCTGCCCAAGGTGATACATAAAGCGAGATACCTACGGTGAGTATTGCCAAGGGGAAAACAAACAGAAAAACCGCACGGTAAAGTGTCCCTGCCCCTGCACCTGCGGAAAAAATAGCTGACATTTCTTGATCGCGGTACATTCTGCCCAGTACCATTAAGGTTGCCATAAATAATGCCGCTGGTAAAAAAGAAGCACTGGCAATAATGGTTTTTAAACCCATGATATTGAGTAAGGTTTCGTTGGAAATCTGTCCATCAATGGCTTGATTCAGTACACTAATAAATTTTCGGCTAACAATAATCACCACAATCACTGACCAAACTGCCAACAAGGTTTTTAGTAAATCCTGCGCTACCATTTTGTCTAGGATGCTGACCCACACCCTTCGTTCGGTGTTATAGCCTTTTTTCCAATCTACTGTACCCAAGCGCGTATCTCCTCAATCAAAATGATAGTTGTGTTGTATAATTGCGGCACAATAGGGTATAAGATTCGAGCCTTTAGACCCTACACAGAGCATCCAAAACCTTTTAACTTATTAACCTCAAAGCCAATACTTATGGACTATTCTATAGAAACCGCGCCATTAAAAGAACTGCAATGTGATTGTATTATTGTTGGTGTTTACCAAGACGCGCCATTTTATTCATCTGCAAGCGATCTCAATGACAGTAATCAAGGGCTTATTAGCAATATTCTTAGCCGTGGTGACCTCAGAGGAAAAAATGGTGAAACCGTTGTGTGTCATGTGCTACCTGATACTGGCGTACAACGTATTTTGCTAGTTGGGCTAGGCGAAAAAGCAAAATTGACCAGTAAAAACTATCGTAAAGCCCTGCTTGCCGCTGTTAATGCGTTAAAGAAAACACCGATAAAATCAGTGGTGTGTACGTTAGCAGAGTGCGAAGTAGAAAGTTATGATTGGCAATGGAAAACACGAGCCTGTATCGAAGTATTTAATGATGCTTTATATCAATACATAGAAACAAAATCCAATAAAGAAGCCGAGTGCAAGCTTGAAAAACTCAGTATTATCGCACCTGATGTTGAGCTACATCTCGCACAAGCAGGTTTAGCACAAGGTCGCGCTATTGCTGAAGGCGTTGCGTTTACTAAGCTACTGGCTGATTTACCTGCCAACATCTGCACACCGACCTATCTTGCTGAACAAGCAATTGAACTGGGACATAAACACGGCAAACTTGAAGTGACGGTTTTAGAAGAATCCGAACTGCAAGCCTTGGGTATGGGCTGTTTTATGGCGGTATCACGCGGCAGTCGTCAACCTGCAAAACTCATTACGCTAAATTATCAAGGCGGCGAAAAAAACGCCAAACCCATCGTATTAATCGGCAAAGGCTTAACCTTTGACGCAGGTGGTATTTCATTAAAAACCGCCGCTGGCATGGACGAAATGAAATACGATATGTGCGGTGGCGCGGCAGTGCTGGGTACATTATCAGCCGCCGCAGAAATGGATTTACCGCTTAATATCATCGGCTTAATCCCCGCTTCTGAAAATATGCCTGACGGTGATGCCAATAAACCGGGTGATGTTCTGACCAGTATGTCAGGCAAAACCGTGGAAATTCTCAACACTGATGCCGAAGGTCGCTTGATTTTATGCGATACGCTCACTTATGCAGAACGCTTTAACCCCGATGTAGTGATTGATTTAGCCACACTAACAGGCGCGTGTTTAGTCGCCTTAGGACGTGTACCTAGCGGTTTATTGGGCAACGATGACATCTTGTGCAATGACTTATTAGCCGCCAGCGAAACAGCCAATGACAGCGTGTGGCGTTTACCGCTATGGGAAGAATATCAAGAACAACTCAAATCCAATTTTGCCGATTTAGCCAATGTCGGTGGCAAAGATGCAGGCACAATTACCGCCGCGTGTTTCCTGTCGCAATTTGCCGAAAACTTCCGCTGGGCGCATTTAGACATCGCAGGTACAGCATGGCGTACAGGACAAGCCAAAGGCGCGACAGGTCGCCCTGTACCGTTATTAAGCCAATACCTCATTAATCGGGCAAATGGCTGAAATTAGTTTTTACATTCTGCCGACCCAGTCACAACACGAGCGTCTGTTATTCGCCTGTAAACTGATAGAAAAAGCCTATCGTAGCGGCTGCTTTTGTTATGTACTGACCGATACAGCGGGACAGAGTCAACAGATAGACAACCTGCTCTGGACATTCAGAGCAGGCAGTTTTATACCGCACCAACTTTATACAGGCGACATTCCCGCGACTGAACAAGTATTAATCGGCTCACTCTCAGCACCCGCACAATGGCAAAAAACCGTGATTAACTTATCCTCACAGTGTGCCAACGCTGAACGGGTGCTGGAAATATTGGACAACAGCGAAGCGACTAAAGCCGTGGGCAGAGAACGCTATCGGCACTATAAAGAAGCAGGGCATAATCTGACTACGCATAAAATGTAATCTTTCGGGTTTTAAAAAACCGAAAGGTCTAAACAGAAAAATGAGGAGTATTACCATGAATTGGCAAGAAGTTTGTGAGCATCCCAGTTTAAAAGATTTACCATTTAAAATTGAATTAGATGAATTGGGTAGAATTATTATGAGTCCTGTGAAGTTGTATCATTCTGCCTTACAAGGAGAAATAGAATTTTTATTGCGCTCTTTATTGAAAAAAGGCAAAACGCTACCCGAATGTGCAATTAAAACTACTAAGGGTACAAAAGTCGCCGATGTAGCGTGGGTTTCCTCTGTAACATGGGCAAAAATAAAAATGGAAGCTGATGCTTCAATCGCTCCAGAAATCTGCGTTGAAGTTATTTCTGCGAGCAATAGCAAAAAAGAAATGACAGAAAAAAGACAGTTGTATTTTGAAGCAGGGGCAAAAGAAGTTTGGTTATGTGATGAAAACGGAGTCATGCGGTTTTTTAATGCCGAGCAGGAATTGACGCACTCGCTGTTAGTGTCTAAATTTCCTGAAAAAGTGGATGTATGATAAACCTTTCGGGTTTTCAAAACCCGAAAAGTCTAAACAGTAAATGTTGTTATCTCACCCCAACCTACGAACTAGATTTGTACGCCGCAACTAAACATTCATAACCTGTGAGAATATCTCATGATGACTTTAGAATTAGATGATGAAACCGCAACACTGCTGACTGAGCTAGTAGAATTAGAGCATCTGAGCCATACCCAATTACTAAAAAAAATGCTCCATGAACACCTAGAAAATTATCAAGATGTCAAACAAGCCAGCACGCCTATTAGAGTTATGTGATGGGATGAACTTTTCGTTTATAAAAGCGTTTTTGATGATGATTTTCTCGCGGAAAAGAAATCGATTAATCGCGAATGATGGGCTTCGTACCTCAGCCCATCCTATTGCACTATCAATCGCTATGATTGGAATTATTGAGAATATAAAACAATGAAAATTTTAAAATCCATATTGGAATGGTGGCGACTCATAGGTGCAACCATTGTGACGTTACCATTTATAAAATGGTCATTTGGTATTAATGAATGGTTAAAAGCGTTACCAGATCAGTGGCTAACAGCTTTAGTTGGAATATTATCAGTAGGTTTTTTTATTTCTATTGTTTATTTGTTAAAAGTAAAATCTGAAAATTCAAAGAAACTCACACTCAAATATGGTATTTATTGGGACAAAAATAAAAACCCTTATTGTCCTGTATGCGAAAAACCAGTTGCTTATGATCTCTGGGAATACGATACATGGGGTTATCGCTGTAATCCCTGTAGAAATACTTATGAGCTTCGTGATGCACTAGGAAATAAACTACAACCAGAAAAGGCACTATCAGAACTGTAACAAGTCACACGATAAGCTGTGCTACAGATTATCTATATTGCTAACCATCGCATACAAAAATGAATAAACATAATTGGATTCAAAATATTTGGCTCGACTTTCTTGATAAACAGGAATATTCCAAATATCAGCATTGCCTAGAACTTTTACCTATTTTGCGTATGCGCTATGGTAACTTATTGCGTGAAACTCTTATTTCAATATCTATTGAATATAAGCATGGGTATCAAGTTACCATAGAAGAAATTGCTGAGCCTAGAAGAAATATATCAATTGATAGATATATTAACAATAACCAATCAACATCATTGCTTATTAAGGAAATTAATCAACTAGAATTTGATGATATTAAGAGCCTTAAAAAGGCGGCTTGTGCTTTAATAAAAATACTTGATTATTACAGCGTAGCGTGTGAACTTGATATATTTACTTCGCATACATTAGCCTTTATTGAAAGAGCAGGTATCGAACAAACGGACTCTTTTGTTGAAAGACTTGAAGAATACGAGCAAACACTCGAAAAGAAAAACTCTGAAATAGATTTTTACTCAGTATTAGCAAAGACCTTAGCAAAAGAATCAGCATTTGAAATACACAAAAAAGTAGAATCCATTGTCGGCGCACAATACAAATCCAATCCAGATTTCAATTTAGAAAGTGAAAAATGTAATACCGAATGGGATGAATTAGGCGCGATGCTTTTCAATAATTCAAATGAACTTTTAGATGTAGGCATAGAACAATTAAAAATAGTAATTAGTCAATCGATAAAACAATTAAGCCGCTCGGAACGCTTGGCATTATGGTGTGAATATGGAACTTCACATAAAGATTTTGTCGAAGATACTGAGCCTGATGAAGATTTTGATTTACTTGATGACAGAGACAGTTTTAATGAAATAATTGAAAGCCTATTTCAAAGCATAACAAGTTCTATGGTTAATGAATGGGAAGATAAAAGGTTTGCAGACCATTTTAAAACATCAGAAAGTAGCCGAGATGAAGCGTAGCGGAATCTAGGGCAGTTTTTCTCGTTCCCACGCGCCGCGTGGGAATGCAGCACGATAGGATGGGCTGAGGTACGAAGCCCATCAATCGCGACAGATAATGTTTAAATCCATGAGAAAATATCATGATAACGAAAGCAGATTTAAAACAAGAAATTGAGCAATTAGACGACAGTTATTTAGAGTTAGTTTTTCGTTTATTGCAACACTACCACATCAAAAAAAATAAACCTGACCTTTTAGCGTGTTCGCGTCCTATTCATTACCCAGACAATGAAGTTAGTGATGGCACGGCATTTACTGATATTGAAAACGCTACTGAATATGGTAAACAATTAAGAATATCGGCATGGCAAAGCAAGTAGCCTAGATCGAGCGTAGCGGAATCTAGGGTAACTTACTAAGATATTCTATAACGCAATAATGAGGAATAAATAATGCGTAAACAAACAATTGAATATACTTCACCGCTAGATGCCTTGTGTGATTTAGCAAAGCGGCTACAAGTTTATGAAACCAACCATAATATGAGTTCGGAATACTTTTTTGAACAATACAGTAAAGGTTTGTTAGCGGATGATATTATTTATATAGAATGGAGTAATGATTATCGCCATTATATTGCTTTACATAATGAAATAGAGGAACGATTGCGTCATGCGGCATAATCTTTTACAGGATTATTGAATTATCCATTTTCAAAAACTAAATAAGGTAACGAATATGTCTAATAAATTTCATTTGATTTACTGGAAATCAGACAAATTTTGGCTGGGGAAAATAATGGAATACCCTGAAATCATGACGCAAGGTGAAAGCCTAGAAGAGCTGGAAGCAAATATTATTGATGCTTATCAAATGATGGTATTTGACGATTTACCGCCACAATATCAAATAAAGGAAATCGTTTGTGAAGCGTAACGAGTTTATTCGATGGTTGCAACAGCACGATTGTGTATTACATCGAAATGGCGGCAGACACGATATTTATATCAATCCGCATAATAGCAAAAAACAACCGATTCCTCGTCATAGTGAGATTGACGATATGCTGGTAAAGCATATTAAAAAACAATTGGGTTTAAGTGATTAATTTTTCTCGTTCCCACGCGCCGCGTGGGAATGCAGTCTCAACGCGCCGCGTTGAACAGACCGCAGCGCGGTCAGTATGAATTCCCACGCAGCGCGTGGGAACTAGAATATAAAACAAATTCACAACACAAACACACGAGTCACACATGGAAAAAACATATTCACCACACGCGATTGAACAACGCTGGTACGACACTTGGGAAGCGAACGATTATTTCTCTGCTAAACCTGCCGATGAGTCTTATTGCATTATGATTCCGCCGCCTAATGTCACAGGTAGTCTACACATGGGTCATGCGTTTCAAGATACGATTATGGACGCGCTTACCCGTTATCATCGGATGAAAGGCTATAGCACATTGTGGCAAGCGGGGACTGACCACGCGGGGATTGCCACGCAAATGGTGGTTGAACGCTTGTGTAATGCGGAAGGCAAAACGCGCCATGATTACGGACGCGAGGAGTTTGTTAAAAAAGTCTGGCAATGGAAAGAAGAATCAGGCGGTACGATTACCCGTCAATTACGCCGTATGGGTTCATCGCTGGATTGGTCACGCGAACGCTTTACGATGGATGAGGGAATGTCCGATGCCGTGCAGGAAGTGTTTATACGCTTGTATGAAGAAGGGCTGATTTATCGCGGCAAACGACTGGTGAATTGGGATCCTGTGCTGCATACCGCCGTGTCTGATTTGGAAGTGTTGTCGGAAGAAGAAAATGGTTTTATGTGGCATTTGCGTTATCCATTATCGAATGGGCAAGGGCATTTAATCGTAGCCACCACGCGCCCTGAAACGATGTTAGGTGATGCGGCGGTGGCGATTCATCCGAATGATGAGCGTTATAAGCATCTGCTGGGTGAGTTTGTTGAGTTGCCTTTGACGGGTAGACGGATTCCGATTATTGCCGATGACTATGTTGATCCTGAGTTTGGTACGGGTTGCGTGAAAATCACCCCTGCGCATGATTTTAATGATTATGGGGTGTGGACACGCCATCGTCATACCTCGGCAATGCAAGCCTTGCCGCATGGTGGTTTGATTAATTTATTCACTGTCGATGCGGCGATTCGTAGCAATGAAGAAGACGAGGGTGATTTAATTCCTGCGGCTTATCAAGGCTTAGACCGTTTTGTAGCGCGTAAACAAATGGTGGCTGATTTAGACGCACTCGGTTTGTTAGAAAAAATTGCCGACCATAAATTGATGACTCCACGCGGGGACAGAACAGGCGCGGTGATTGAGCCATTATTAACTGACCAATGGTATGTAAAAGTTGCACCGTTAGCTGAACCTGCAATTGCCGCTGTTGAAAACGGTGATATTAAGTTTGTTCCCGATAACTGGAAAAATACTTATTTTGATTGGATGCGTAATATCCAAGACTGGTGTATTTCACGGCAAATTTGGTGGGGACATCGTATCCCTGCGTGGTATGACGAGATGGGCAATATTTATGTGGGGCGTACTGAAGAGGCGATTCGTGAGCAACATAATCTACCTGCTGATTATGCGTTGAAACAAGATGAAGATGTGCTGGATACTTGGTTTTCATCGGCGTTATGGCCGTTTTCAACTTTGGGCTGGCCTGAAAATACCGAAGAATTAGCCAAGCATTATCCAACCAGCGTGTTAGTCACAGGCTTTGACATTATTTTCTTCTGGGTGGCGCGGATGATTATGATGGGCTTGAAATTTCAAGGGCAAGTGCCGTTTAAAGAAGTTTATATTCATGGCTTGGTGCGTGATGCCGAAGGGCAGAAAATGTCCAAGTCCAAAGGTAATATTATTGATCCGATTGATATTATTGATGGCATTGATTTAGAAACCTTAGTGACTAAACGCATAGGCGGCATGATGCAGCCGCATTTGGCGAAAAAAATCGAGCAAGCAACACGCAAAGATTTTCCAGACGGTATTCAATCTTACGGCACTGACGCGCTACGTTTTACTTTTGCCTCGTTGGCCTCGACAGGGCGTGATATTCGTTTTGATTTGGCGCGTACTGAAGGCTATCGTAACTTCTGTAATAAATTATGGAACGCTGCGCGGTATGTGTTGATGAATACCGAAGAACAGGATTGTGGATTATCCGATGCACAGTGTACATATACGCAAGTGGATCGTTGGATAGTGTCTCGTTTACATGAAGTCACGAAAGTCACCAGCCACGCGATTGACAATTATCGCTTTGATTTAGCTGCACAAGCGATTTATGAATTTGTGTGGAATGAATACTGTGATTGGTATTTGGAACTGGCAAAAGTTTCGTTGCAATCGGATGATGAGGCATTACAACGCGGTACACGCAAAACGCTGTTAAACGTACTGGAAAGTATCTTGCGTTTAGCGCATCCGATTATGCCTTTTATTACCGAAGAAATTTGGCAACGAGTCGCGCCATTAGCAGGTATTGTGGGCGATACCATTATGTTGCAGCCTTATCCTGTCTATGATGAGGCTGCTTGTGATGTCGGTGCGATTGCCGAAACCCAATGGTTAATGCAGTTTATTCTAGGGGTGCGCCGTATTCGAGGGGAAATGAATATTGCCCCTAGTAAGCCATTGCCTGTATTATTGCAGAATGGATCAACAATTGACCAACAGTGTTTAGCTAACAATCGCAGCTATTTAGAAAGGCTGGCTCGCTTAGAGACCATCACTTGGTTAAATCCTGAGGATGTAAGTCCAGAATCAGCAATGGCTTTAGTTGGCGACCTGAAAATTTTGATTCCGATGGCGGGACTGATTGATAAAGAAGCTGAATTAATCAGACTAGACAAAGAAATTCAAAAAATCAGCAAGGAATTGCCCAGAATTGAAGGTAAATTAAGTAGTTCTAACTTCATTGATAAAGCCCCAGCTGATGTTATCGATAAAGAAAAAGCAAAATTGGCTGATTTACATTCTATACTTAGCAATCTTGAGCAACAAAGAAGTAAAATTCAGTCTTTGTAAGTTAGCGCGTAGGGTACGCAATGCGTCGTACCCTACCTACTCATATTCTTCACCACTGACAACATAAGATTACATGGCTACTGCACCAAATGTTCAACTTAGCGGTATTGTGAATTTCCTTGTTCAGAGCGATTTGCTGTCTGAAAGTGATGCAAAGATTCATGACCAAGAAGCGAAAAGAAATAAGGTTTCGCCACTGAGTTATCTTGTTGCCCATAAACTGGTTGACAGTAAAGTGGTTGCTGAAAAAATTGCTATTCAGTTTGGCTTGCCTTTTTTTGACTTGGATGCTATTGATTGCCGTAGCCTACCTCCCCCCATAAAAAGTGCTGACATTCCTGCTGTTAAAGGCAGCGAAAAACTCATCATCAGCGAAAAACTCATTCGCCAACATAACACCTTGCCTCTGCTTGTCAGAGGCAAGTCTTTGTTTATTGCCCTATCTGATCCAAGCAATTCTCAGGCAATAGATGATATTAAGTTTCATAGTTTGTTGAATCCAAAAGTAGTTTTGGTTGAAGAAAACAAACTGGCTAAAGCTATTGAACTCGCTATAGAAACAGGTGATGCTCTTATCGATATGGTCGATGAGGATTTTGACAATATTGTCACCGCCAGTGAAGAAGGACCCACAGTCGATATTAATGCCGATATTGACGAAGCCCCGATTGTGCGTTTCGTCAACAAAGTATTATTGGATTCCATTAAAAAAGGCGTATCAGATATACATTTTGAGCCTTATGAAAAAACCTTTCGTATTCGTTTTAGAACAGATGGAATGCTACATACTATTGTGAGCCCACCTCCTGGTATAGCCAATAGAATTGTCTCTCGAATCAAGGTTATGTCGAAGATGGATATTGCTGAACGTCGCATTCCTCAGGACGGACGTATCAAGCTGATTTTATCTAAAAACCGCGCCATCGATTTTCGAGTCAATACTTGTCCTACGTTATTTGGTGAAAAAGTCGTTATGCGTATTTTGGATCCTACTAATGCGCAATTGGGCGTTGAAAAGCTGGGCTTTGAGCCTATTCAACAAGAACTTTTTCTTGAAGCAATTAATCGACCTTACGGTTTGGTGTTGGTCACAGGACCTACGGGTAGTGGTAAAACTGTGACCTTGTACACAGGGCTAAACATTCTTAATACCACTGATGTTAATATTTCTACTGCTGAAGACCCCGTCGAAATTACCGTAGAAGGCATTAATCAGGTCAACATGAATCCTAAGGCAGGGTTAACCTTCGCGACTGCCTTGCGTGCTTTTTTACGACAAGATCCTGATATTATCATGGTGGGTGAGATTCGAGATTTAGAAACTGCTGAAATTGCCGTTAAAGCCGCACAAACGGGACACATGGTATTATCAACATTACATACCAATGACGCACCGCAAACCCTAAACCGACTGCTACAAATGGGAATTCCAGCTTTTAACGTAGTGTCTTCGGTCAATCTTATTATGGCGCAACGCTTAGGTCGAAGACTCTGTGTCCACTGTAAAAAAGAGGTTCACTTTCCCCCTAAGCTGCTTATGGAAGCAGGCTTTAAAGAAGAAGAGCTAAGCGAATTACATATATTCAGTCCTGTCGGCTGTGATCTGTGTACCAATGGCTATAAAGGTCGAGTCGGTATTTATCAGGTAATGAAAATGACAGAAAAATTGCGTGAACTCATCTTAAATGGCGCGAATGCAATGGAAATAGCCGATTGCTCTTTAGCCGAAGGTTTTAATGATTTACGAAGGTCTGGTCTCAACAAAGTACGCATGGGTATGACCAGCTTAGAAGAAATTGACCGTATAACGAAGGAGTAACAATGGCAGAACAACTTGAACAAACAGATTTTCTCTGGCAAGGTCTTGATAAAAACAAGAAACCTATCAAGGGAGAAATCGCCGCAAAAAATGATATGGCGGCAAAAAGTGAATTGCGAAAAATGGGCTATCGGGTTACTAAAATCAAGAAAAAACCCAAGCAAATACAGTTATTCGGACCTAGATCACAAGCAATCCTGCCAAGTGACATTGCTATTTTTGCCAGACAGCTAGCAACTATGTTGCAGGCAGGGGTAGCGTTGGTACAATCATTTGATATTGTCGGTAGAGGTCACGACAACTTGAGTATGCGTGATTTAATACTAGGTATAAAAATTGATATTGAGGGTGGAGATACCTTGGCTGAATCGCTGAGAAAACGCCCCATCTATTTTGATGAGTTATTTTGTAATTTGGTTGAAGCGGGTGAAAAAGCGGGGATATTGGAGGGGTTACTCGAAAAGATAGCCACTTATAAAGAAAAAACCGAGTCAATGAAGAAAAAAATCAAAAAGGCTCTTACTTACCCTGTTGCGGTGTTGGTTGTCGCTTTTATTGTTACCACTATTTTGCTGGTTTTTGTTGTTCCTGTTTTTGCCGCATTGTTTGAAAGTTTTGGTGCAGACCTACCCGCTTTCACAAAAATGGTCGTCAGTATGTCGGAGTGGATGCAAAAAAATTGGTGGATTGTTCTAGGTATAATTCTCAGCATTAAATATACTTTTGGCTATTTCAAAAAACGATCGCTCAAATTTAACCATTTTTTGGATAGATTGATGCTCAAATTGCCTATCGTTGGTTTAATTTTAAATAAATCAGCGATTGCGCGTTTTGCTAGAACCTTATCAACCATGTCGGCTGCGGGTGTACCATTAGTCGAAGCTTTAGAATCGGTAGCAGGGGCTTGTGGTAATATTGTTTATTACGACGCGGTGATGAAAATTCGTGAAGAAGTGTCTATGGGTAATCGATTACAGGCAGCAATGGCAATGACTGATATTTTTCCATTCATGGTACAACAAATGGTTGCCATCGGTGAAGAGGCTGGTTCTATGGATGCCATGTTAAGTAAAGTGGCTGATTTTTATGAGGAAGAAGTAGACAATCTGGTCGATAACCTCAGTAGTTTAATGGAGCCTATCATCATGGTCATATTAGGTATATTAGTGGGTGGTTTGATTGTCGCTATGTATTTGCCTATCTTCAAATTGGGCGCGGCAGTTGGCTAAATGACAGCATTATTGTTAGCTTCACCGTACTTATTTGCTGGTTTAGCGGGAATTATTGGCTTATTAGTTGGTAGTTTTCTTAATGTGGTCATTTATCGCTTGCCGATTATAATGCAACGCGAATGGCGTAAAGACTGTATAGAGTATTTGCAGATGGAAGCAGAGGAAGAGGGTGAGCCTTTTAATTTGTCTTTACCCTTGTCCCGTTGCCCACGTTGCCAGTCACCGATTAAGGCTTATCAAAATATACCCGTGATTAGTTATATTTTTTTAAAAGGGCAATGTGCAAACTGTAAAAATCCGATTAGCCTGCGCTATCCATTGATAGAAGCTTTTACAGCAATTACCTCAACAATAGTCGCGTGGCATTTTGGTTATACACCACAAGCTGCGTTTGCTTTGGTGCTGACTTGGGTGTTAATTGCGCTGAGTTTTATTGATATAGACCACCAATTGTTGCCCGACTCCATTACCCTGCCCGTGCTTTGGATAGGACTCGCATTGAGTTTATTTGATGTTTACACTGATACGCAAGCCAGTATTATCGGTGCCATTGCAGGTTACATGGTGCTTTGGACAATTTATCAAGGTTTCAAATTAGTCACTGGCAAAGAAGGCATGGGCTATGGTGATTTTAAATTGCTGGCATTATTCGGTGCATGGCTAGGCTGGCAAACCTTGCCGCTGATTATTTTATTATCGTCATTAGTCGGTGCAGTGATTGGCATTACCATGATAATTTTTGCTAAACGTGACCATAACATTCCTATTCCCTTTGGGCCTTATTTAGCGGCGGCAGGTTGGTTAGCTTTATTGTGGGGTAATGATATTAATCGCCTGTATTTAACATCAGCAGGTTTATAGGATGTTAAAAATAGGACTTACAGGTGGCATTGGTTGTGGCAAAAGTACAGTGGCGCGGTTTTTCACACAACTCAATGTGCCTGTCATCGATGCGGACGAACTAGCGCATCAGGTGGTTGCAATTGGACAGCCAGCACTTAAGTTAATTGAACAACAATTTGGCGCGACCAGTCTGTGTGCCGACGGTTCGCTAAATAGAGAGTCACTTCGTGAGTTGGTTTTCAGTGATCCGTCACAAAAGCAAAAACTTGAAGCTATTATTCATCCCTTGGTATATCAAATGATAAGGGAACAAGTGGCATTACTTAACGCGCCTTATTGCCTCATCAGTATTCCGTTATTATTCGAAACCCACCAGACTGATTTTGTCGATAGAGTACTGGTAATTGATTGTCCTGTGGACATCCAAATCAAACGAGTCGTTGAACGAGATCATCTCACTGTTGAGCGCGTACACTCTATTATAGATAGTCAAGTATCTCGTGCTGTTAGAACAGCGCAGGCAGATGATATTATTGATAACACTAAAACCGATACTGAACTTGCGATGCAGATTGAAAAACTGCACAACTTATACCTTTCATTAAGCACTTACTAGGATGAACTCGTCTGTGAATACCACCATTACTTATGAATTTCCACTCAATGAACGAATTCGTGTTTTCATAAGACTAGAACAGTTATTTCAGCAATTTTTACATTTTTCTGCGGGTGCTACCGCGTCTGATAAACGTGCCGCGCTGAGTGCCTTGTTGGATATTATCATGATTTTTCAACGTAATGATTTGAAATCAGAAGTGCTAAAAGAACTGGAGCGTGATGCAAAAACCTTACGCAACATAGCAGAGCAACAAGAAGCTAATGCGAGTGTTTTGCTTGAAATTTCCCTTATGAGCAAAAAACTTCATGCGGTCAAAGGTAAAATTGGCATTAATGTCATGCAAAGCGAGTTATTTCAGAGCATTGCCCAACGTAGCACTATTCCTGGTGGCTCATGTTCTTTTGACTTACCCGAATATCATTATTGGCTTGAACAGGATGAACACATACGCTTAAAAAATCTTCAGCAATGGAGTCAGCCATTTGATGATATTCGTATAGCTATTAGTCTAATCCTTAATTTTATTCGTAACAGTGGATCACCTAGTCGAGAGGTCGCCCCCGCTGGTTTTTTTCAAATTTCCTTGGATAAAGATATGTCTTATCAAATGCTCAAAGTGAGTGTAGATAAATCTATCCTTTGTTTTGCCGAAATCAGTGGCGGTAAACACCGTTGCTCGGTTAGATTTATGAATCCGTCTGTCGATAATATTCGTCCTACTCAAACAGCCAACAATATTCCTTTCACTTTAACCTGCTGTTTATTCTGATGTCATCTTCACTGGTAGTAAAATGCCCAAGTTGTAAGCGTGCTGTGTCTTGGACGGCTGAACAGCAGTTTAAACCTTTTTGTAGTGAACGTTGTCGCTTGATTGATTTAGGCGAGTGGGTAATGGAAGAAAAGCGTATTGCGGGCGAGTCGCTGTTATCAGAAGACGACAATGACGATAATGTCTTTTTTCAATAAGGTGGTTTTTTAACCATCGTTTGACGTTTTGTTGATTTATTCAGCTACAAAACGCCATAAACTTCACTTTTTCCTGTTAACTATGCTTAAATTTATCATACCCCTAATTTTATTTATCGTCCTAGCGGTGTTTCTTGCAATGGGCTTAAAGCTTAATCCGCGTGATATACCTTCGCCGTTTATTAATAAACCTGCGCCCTCATTTTCTGCACCTAAACTAAACACGCCTACAGAAAAACTGTCCACTCAGGATTTAAAAGGACAAGTGTGGTTGTTTAATGTCTGGGCATCGTGGTGTGTATCGTGTCGTGAAGAACATCCCATACTGAATCAACTCGCTAAACAAAAAGCGGTTGTGATTGTCGGTTTAAATTATAAAGATGAACCAGCGGACGCAAAAAAATGGCTGGATACCTTAGGTAATCCCTACAATGTTAGCATTATGGATCAAGATGGACGTATTGGTATCAATTTTGGCGTTTATGGCGTTCCAGAAACCTTTGTTATCGATAAAAAAGGCGTGATTCGTGACAAGTACACAGGGCCTGTCACCATTGAATTATGGCAGCAAACCATACTGCCGCTCATCACAAAATTACAGGCAGAAAGCGCGTGAAATCATTAATACTTATTTTTTTACTACTGTTATCACCTTTGGCTAATGCGGTAGATGCTTACCAATTTAGCAATCCCGAACAAGAAGCCACTTATAACACGCTGGTTTCAGAACTACGCTGCTTGGTGTGTCAAAACCAAACTATCGGCGATTCCAATGCCGAGCTCGCTGCTGATTTGCGCCGCCAAGTCCATGAAATGCTGCAACAAGGTAAAAGCAAGGATGAAATATTGCAGTTCATGACTGAACGCTACGGTGATTTCGTGTTATATAACCCCCCTTTTAAAGCAAAAACAGGTCTGCTCTGGTTAGGACCTGTGACTTTTTTAATTATCGGTGTAGTGACAGTATTGTTATTTGTGCGCCGTAAAAAAACTATTGTGCCTGTCAACACGGAAGGCGATGTCGAAAAATTGGCGGCTGTTCGTCGTCTATTGACTGATAAAAATTCGGAGAATTAATTTTGGACGCATTATTTTTGCTGATTGCTGCTTGTTTAGTATTACTGGCATTATTATTTATTTTGCCCCCGCTATGGCGACAACGCCCCATAGCAAAAGCGGCGATTGACGAACGCAATATCGCCATTGCTCAACATCGTTTAGCTGAATTGACTGAGCAATTACAGTCGAATGCCTTAAGCCAAGCACAATATGATGAACAACGTGCCGAGCTGGAACAAGCCTTAAGTGATGACCTTGAGCTACAAAAACAGGGTGAAGCCTCTACTTTACAAGGTCGCTGGTTGGCATATTTATTAATGGCAATGCTTCCTGTATTAGGCGGTTCATTGTATGCACTGCTGGGCAATTATAAAGCGATTAGCCCAACCCCTGAAATGCTAGGCACAAACGAACCCAATATACCCAACCAAGAAGCCATCAACAAAATGGTCAATGGCTTAGCCGAAAAAATGAAGAACGACCCCAACAATGCCCAAGGTTGGTTAATGCTAGGTAAATCTTATAAACACTTACAACAATACGCCAAAGCTGTCGATGCCTACGCACAAGCCTATAAATTATTGGGCGACAAACCCGATGTAATGTTGCAGTATGCCGATGCCTTATCCTTTGCTAACGACGAACAAGTCGTGGGTAAAGCGGCTGAATTAGCCTTTAAAGCCCTAGCCTTAGAACCTAATAATCCGAATGCCTTGTGGTTATCGGGTATGGCAAAAGCACAGGCAGGTGAATTTATGGCTGCCAAAAAATTATGGACGACGCTAAGAGATTCATTGCCTGAAGGTTCTGAAGCACAACAAGAAACCAGCGATTTATTGGCAAAAATAGACACTAAAATTGCAGAAAACAATGGTGAAGTTGTAAGCGAACCGACAGCTAGTAAGACTACCAATAGTCCAGACACCACACCTAAAGAGACACAAGCACCCACGACTGCAACAGCCTCTGTCAATATCCAAGTCAGTCTCGCACCTGAATTACAAAAACAAACTAGCTCCGATGACACACTATTTGTCTATGCGCAAGCTACCTCAGGGCCACAAATGCCCTTGGCTATCGTCCGTAAACAAGTCAAAGATTTACCATTAGCCGTCAGTTTAAATGACGCACAGGCAATGACTCCAGAAATGAAATTATCCAATTTTACCAATGTAAAATTACTGGCACGGGTGTCTAAATCGGGCAATGCAATGAAACAAGCAGGCGATTTAATCGGCGTGATTGACGACGTGACTTTAGCGGATAAAACACCTCACACCCTCATCATCAATAGCGTGGTGAAATAGCATGGATCAAACCCTACACTTTGATTTACCCCTGATTAATCGCTACGACAAAGCAGGGCCGCGCTATACCTCGTATCCCACCGCGTTGGAATTACACGATGGTTTTACCGATACCGATTACCGTCAGCATATTGAAAAATCCAATACCGCAGGTGGTCCATTATCGCTGTATGTGCATATTCCATTTTGCGATACCGTGTGTTTTTATTGCGCGTGCAACAAAATTGTCACCAAAAATCGCTCACACGCACAGCCTTATGTCGATAATCTGTGCAAAGAAATTGCCATGCAGGGCGCGTTATTTGATAAAAACCGTGTGGTTAATCAACTGCATTGGGGTGGCGGTACACCGACTTTTTTAAGTTATGAACAAATGCAGCAAGTCATGACTGCTACCCGTGAACATTTTTCTTTGAAAGACGATGACAGCGGTGAATATTCCATCGAAGTCGATCCCAGAGAAACCAATCTACATACCGTGCAACAACTGCGCAGCTTGGGTTTTAATCGTATCAGCTTAGGTGTACAAGATTTTGATCCAGATGTACAAAAAGCAGTCAATCGTATTCAAAGCGAAGCCCAAACTTTTGCGGTATTAGACGCTGCAAGAAAAGAAGGCTTTCGCTCCACCAATATTGATTTAATCTACGGTTTACCATTGCAAACCGTCGATTCGTTTAACGAAACACTGGATAAAATTCTGCACGTTAGCCCAGACCGATTTTCGATTTTTAACTACGCCCATATTCCTAGCCGCTTTAAAACTCAACGCCAAATTAATGATGCCGATTTACCCAGCCCAGAAGTCAAACTGGCTATTTTACAAAGCGTAGGACAGAAATTAGCCGATGCAGGTTATGTTTATATCGGCATGGATCACTTTGCCAAACCCGATGATGAACTCGCCATTGCCCAACGGCAAGGTTTATTGCATCGCAATTTTCAAGGCTATTCCACTCATTCTGATTGCGATTTGATTGGTTTGGGCATTACCTCTATTGGTATGGTAGGCGATGCCTATAGCCAAAATGTTAAAGATTTAGAGAGCTACGATAAACTCATTAGCCAAGGCAAACTGCCCGTCTTCAAAGGCGTGGATTTACACGAAGATGACAAAATACGCCGTGCAGTAATTATGCAGCTGATTTGTCATTTTGAATGTCAGTTTGCCGCTATCGAACACGCCCTAGCGATTAACTTTAGCGATTACTTTGCCGATGAACTCAACGCATTAAAACCCATGCAAGCCGATGGCTTGCTTACAGTCAACGCAGACGGCATTCAAGTCTTACCCGCAGGGCGTTTATTGATACGCAATATCTGCATGGTATTCGACCGCTATCTGGCACAAAAACAGCAACAATTTTCCAGAGTAATTTAAGAAAATGAATGATGACCGCCTTATCGAATTGGAAATAAAAGCCGCCTATCAAGAAGACCTGCTACAAACACTCAATAAAATAGTCAGTGAGCAACAGCAACAAATACAACGGTTAGAAAAAACCTGCCAATTGCTCAATGAACGCATTAATAGCCTATCAACTGAAAGCGGTGGCAATGGTGCGAGTGTTGATGAGATGCCGCCACATTATTAACATCTAGCATTCAATCTACTGTGAGTAGTGGGTCAAATCTGTGATTATATTAATCGTCATAGATAACATCCCTTGAAGGGATTATCTATGTACCCACTGACTTTTTGCTAACAACTTACATGACACTATCACTTATGCCCCTTACGCGTTAAGATACATAAAAACTTTTGTTTAGGGGCTTATACAAACATGAATAAAATTAAACTGCTCTATATAGAAAATGTAATCACTCGAAAAACAACACCCGTTCAACAGAAATTAACATTTTTTATGCAAGTAGAAAATATTGACTATGCTAAACAAATTGATGTTATCTGGGCGGGTGAAGAGGGAATTTGGCAAGTGCTACCTGCTGAATATCACAGTATGTTGGGGCATGATAAAGAATATTGGTCTGCAAGCATTACCTTCACGTTAACGGAAACAGAATTACTTGCAGGTAATATTAAGTGTAGTTTACGTTATCTGGTATCAGACAAAGAATATTTTGATAATAATAACAGGCGTAATTATTTCAGCGCGGCAGATTCTGGTATTAGATTAACTAATAATCAGCCTATACAAAATATTGGTTTTCCTAGTTGTTTGTATGACAATCAGCAATCAATTTCTATATCTACTGCTGTACACCGATCTTTTAACGCAACCAGCGTTATCATTCATTGGACGACAGATAATTGGAAAACTATCACAAAAACACCTTGTAATTTTAAAAAGAATTATTGGGATACTGCGTTATCAAGTAATGCTAGAAATCCAAATCAATACGGTACTCAACTCTGGACAGCAAGCATTAATGACAGTGATTTAGGTAAATTACAGTATGTTATCAGTTGTGAAAATAAGCGGCAGAAAATAGTATGGGAAAATAATAAAGGTTATAATTATTCATTTCCACAACAGCAACTAAAAGTTTTAATATTAAACTTGCATTGTTATCAAGAAGAAAATCAGGATGAAAAATTTACTAAAATCGCTAAAACTATTAATGAATTAGAGATTGATATTATTTGTTTGCAGGAAGCCGCTGAATATTGGCGTGATGGAGATGGCGATTGGGAGTCTAATGCCGCAAAAATTATCAATGACCGTTTAACAAAACCATTTTATATTCATTATGACTGGTCACATTTAGGCTTTGCTAAATATAGAGAAGGGGTGGCTATTTTAAGTCGTTATCCTTTATCTCATCAGGAAGCGCAATATGTATCAGATAGTCATGATAAATATAATATTCATTCTAGGAAAGTGGTAAAAGCCCGCATCGATGTTCCGTGTGTTGGTTTTATTAATGTATTTTCAGCGCATTTAAGTTGGATAGAAGATGGTTTTAAGGAGCAATTTCAACGATTACGAACGTGGGCTGAACACAATAATGGCGATGATATTAAAGCAACCTTATTATGCGGCGATTTTAATATTACAGCGGGTACAGAAGGTTATGGATTTGTAATTAATTCGAATGAATATGAAGATCAATTTTTAGCAATTAATGAACACGGCATATTTGATAAAATTTTCAGAGTTAATGATGCACACTGGCAAGACTTATTAGCAGATGATTACCGAATTGACTATATTTTCATGAAAAAAAATAGTCAATTAAAGGCGGTCTCCGCAAAAGTTATTTTTACCGATCAAGAGTACGGGCGAGTATCGGATCATTTTGGTTACTTAATGACGTTTGAATCTGTTTGAGCTCGAAAAATAAGAATAAAAGGTGGGGATATGGAACAAATAGCTGAACATTATGCTAAACCAGTACATGGCGAATTAGGACGTTCATTTGCAAGAACGAATGACTTTAATCATAATTTTTTTCTGCGCTGGGGAAAAATAGACTTTGAAGTGTTTCATGGTAATCAGATTAATCTAAAAGTTATTTTAAAAGTTTATCGTAACCATAATATTTGTGAAACCTATGTTATTGACACCGATGCGTATGATGTTAAATGGAATCACCATAAACGCAAGACTAGAGATTTTTATATACACCCTGTTTCTAATTCTTTTGGTCAAATAACCTGTGTAAAGTTTTCCTTTATTATCCATAAAGATGATCACTCAATTCCCTCACAAAAAGAATATATCTTTATGGATTGGGGGCAATTACATAGCGATTCAGACTTACATCAATACCGAGAAATAAACAGCCAGCATTCAACTCCTAACCATTATCGAACCTATGAGCTAAACGCTCATGAATTGCAAAGTGATGTTGATTGGATTAACCATCATTTTGATTCATTACAGTTGTTTCCTAAATTCACCAAAGGGCAACCGCATCATCCTTATCATCCTAAAAGTTATATTCATGAAATGATAGATAAGGTGATGCACTGTAAACGAGAGCATCCTGATAGATTATGCACGATTAAAGTCAGTGTAGATTGTATTGATGATGCGGATTTTACCAGCCATTTGATTCATGCAAGTAAACAAGGGGTATGGGTACAATGTATTGTTGATTGGCGAAAAATGACCCTCACCAATAGCGACAATTATGCTCGCTTAAAACGTGCAGGAGTTGAATTACTTGGTGTTGTTTGTACGCCAGTTCATCATTTGATTGAAGTCGATCCAGATATGCACACTAAGTTCATTATATTTAATGATGAGGACTGTATTCTAGGCTCATTTAATATTACTTTTGATCGCTGGGGATCAAATTGGGAATCAGGCATGACCTTTCATTCCAAAGGTGTCGCTCGATTACTCAATAATATTTTTCAAAGTCAACGCGGGGGAGTTATTCAAAAGTATGGCATAGATCCTTTTAGTCAATTTAATTTACTGTATACCTTTGGCAGACACGTCATGAGCAATGGTGAAAGTTATCTTCCTCATCATGCTATTCTGGCTGAAATTAACCGCGCTAAACATTCAATTAAAGTTAGTTTATTTTTGATTGGCGATTTATTAGGTAAATATAATGAAAGTGTGATTTGTGCTTTAATTAATGCTAAAAATAGAGGTGTCTATGTGCATATTTTATTTAATGGACATTTAGCACGACAAGGAAGAATTGGCATTGAACGCACGATGGAAGAAGAATTAAACCGCCCCCTTTTACCTGTTATTGAGCGATTAAAGTCATCAGGCGTAAAAGTGGGACTCGTGTATGGACAAGATGATCATTCAGTGCCGTATTCGCCTATTCATTCTAAATACTGCATTATTGATGATTATATTGTTATCGATGGTAGTTTTAATTGGTATAACACCTCGGTTTTCTCTCATGATTTAATCGTTATTGCCGCAAACCGCGAAGTTGCAAAACCTTATCTCTATGAATTTGAGCGCATACAGCAAGTATTCAGAATTTATTAAAATTCAACATCCAAGCAAAGTAGGCACGAATTAATTCGCACCCACAACTGCTTAACTTAATAGCCGTGTTTGCCTTGTTGAGTTAAAATAACGCCATTGTGAAATAACCAACCTATAAACTCAAGATATGAAAATTTTACTCGCTAACCCTCGTGGATTTTGTGCTGGTGTTGATCGTGCTATCGAAATAGTCGATCAAGCTATTGAAGCCTTTGGTGCGCCTATTTATGTGCGTCATGAAGTGGTACATAACCGCACGGTAGTCGACGGGCTGAAAGAAAAAGGCGCGATTTTTATTGAAGATTTAACTGATGTACCTGTCGGTTCTTATCTTATTTTTAGTGCGCATGGCGTGTCTAAACAAGTACAGCAAGAAGCTAAAGAACGTAAGTTGACGGTGTTTGATGCCACTTGCCCGTTAGTGACTAAAGTGCATATTCAGGTAGCGAAACACGCTAAGTCAGACCGTGAAGTTATTTTAATCGGTCATGCAGGTCATCCTGAAGTCGAAGGCACAATGGGACAGTACGAAAAATGCACAGAAAATGGCGGCATTTATTTAGTCGAAACGCCTGCCGATGTAGAAAAATTGGTGGTGCATAATCCTGATAATCTGGCGTATGTGACCCAAACTACCTTATCGATGACTGATACAAAAATTATGGTCGATGCCTTAAGAGCCAGATTTACCTCAATTCAAGAGCAGAAAAAAGACGATATTTGTTATGCCACCCAAAATCGTCAGGATGCTGTTTATGAATTGGCTAAATCAGCAGACACGATACTGGTAGTCGGCTCACCCAATAGTTCAAACTCTAATCGCTTGCGCGAAATTGCAGAACAACTGGGTAGAACTGCGTATCTTATTGATACCGCAAAAGATATGCAGTTGGCTTGGTTTGAGGGCGTGACTGTCGTTGGTGTAACCGCAGGTGCATCCGCTCCAGAAGTATTAGTGCAGGAAGTGATTGAACAGTTAAAATTGTGGGGCGGTACAAGCACTGTTGAAATTCAAGGTATCGAAGAAAAAGTAGTTTTTTCCCTACCTAGAGGCTTGAAGAAAAACGCAGAGCTACATGGCGCACTCTGAACTTGAATCTATCCGCTTAGATAAATGGTTGTGGGCAGCGCGGTTTTTTAAAACCCGCTCGCTGGCTTCCGATGCGATAGGCGGCGGCAAAGTCCATGTCAATGAACAGCGCGTCAAACCCAGCAAAGAAGTAAAAATCGGCGCGGTGCTGGATATTAGTAAAGAGGGTTTACGCTGGCAAGTGACCATCACCGCGCTGAGCGCACAACGCCGCGCAGCTAAAGACGCGGTGTTAATGTATCAGGAAAATGCTGAAAGCTTGGCGAAACGTGAGCAACAAATTTTGGTATTGCGCGAACAACGAGCATTGTCGGGTTTTACCCCTCCCGAACACAAGCCGAATAAAAAAGATCGGCGATTGATCCACAGTTTTAAGCAAGGCTAATGGAGTCCAAACCTTGGTTTGTATTCCTGTAATTCAAAGCCAAATTGTTTAAATATCAGGGTTATTCAGTATCGACTCGTTCCCACGCGCTGCGTGGGAATGCAGTTTCAACGCGCCGCGTTGAGTAGCAGAGCGCGGCACGGACAGTATAAATTCTGTAGGACATAGTGAAAGTTATTTTATGGAATAATGTACGGCGTGGCACGCCGTTACTGCATTCCCACGCGGCGCGTGGGAACGAGAGAATTAAGTAGACGCAAATTATTTCAAAACCACTTTCCTTTTTTAATTTTTTCCGTAACATACTTTTCTGTATCTTGCGTCAGAGTTTTAATGTTTTCAGTAACATACTCTTTTACATCTTTATATAGTCCTTTGTTAAATTCTTCTATTTTAAGTTCCATATTTTTAGTTTTTTCTTGAATATCATTACTTAATTTATTTATAGCGTCCGTTTTTTCTTTTTTATCTCGTTCATATATTCTTTGTAAGCTATCTACTTGCGAAGATAAATTATCAATCAGAGTTTTTTGTTGCTGTATCAATCTATTTTGGCGGTCAAGAAAAGTGGATTGCTCTTCGGTTATCTTATCCAAACGAGAATCTATTTTTTGAGACAAATGCTTTTTTGCCTCTTCTCTTTTATTGTATATTTCATCACTTTTTGTTTTTTCAAAATGAGATAAATCTTGTTCTATCTTATTTTTAAAATCACCAATTTCTGATTTTGTTTTATCTTTAAACAGGGAAATATCAGAGAATAATTCGTTTTTTTCTAAATTAAAATCAGTAAGACTTTTTTGAGCATCACTGGTAAATAAATTTAAAGCCGTTTTCTTTTCATATTCAAAGGAATTAATGAGATTATCAGAGTCAGAGATGAATTTATCTAAGACTAAATTTATTTTTTGTTCAGTTTTTGGTTGAAACTCACTTATTTCAGTCTGCAAAAGTATTTTAAACTCTTCCAGTTTATGATTAATATCACTATCCAGTCCATCAAATGCCTGTGTAAGTTGCTGTTTTAATAATTCGTTTTTCGTTTTTTCCGAATTTAATAAAACTAATGCGGCATCTATTTTTTCTTGCTGGTTTTGGTAATTATTTAAAATTAAATTGATTTCTTTATTTAACGCATCTTTACGCTGTTCTAATTGATGAATTAAGGAAGAGAACAAGTCTTTATTATTTTCTAAGTCTTTTAGATTTTTAGAAAAATCAGTATTTAATTTACCAAACTCCGAATTTGCATTAAAGAAATTACTTTCATATTTACTCAGTAAATTTATATTTTTATTTTCAGACTCATTAAAAATATTATTTATTCCAGACTTTAATTGTGTAATATCAACTATTAACTGATAAAGTTCAGCCAGTTTTTCATCTATTCCCGAAAGTTTTCTTAATACGCTATCTGACATCATTAAATCTGACATTTATAAATACCTCAATAATTCTTTTAATTTGACCTTGTGTTGTGACAGATTTATCTCTGCTAATCTATTGGCAATAACCCTTGCGCCTAAATATTCTACTGACTTTTTAGAAAATTTACTTTTTTCATTTAGTCGTTTCGCTTCTTCATAAAGCCAATATTCACCTTGTGGACAATTCAATGCTGATATTTCTCTT
>CAIUVX010000170.1 GCA_903902705.1 uncultured Methylococcales bacterium | reverse complement strand
TGAATTTTTTTGAGCTACTGGCACAGACAATCTAGGTGTTAATGGCATTGTATTAACAGTATCTTTATCTTTGACAGGTTCGATAAGTTTTTTCTGGGACAGAATTTTAAAGCGAATTGCGCCAACACGACGACCATACTTTATTTCATCGAATTCAAAAGTTAAATCGGCTTTAGCTTTAAGTTCTTTTTGGGTCGATTCTAAAATATTTCTTTTAAAATCATTATAATATCCATATTGAGTAATTCCGATACCCAGCATCACTCGTAACTTATCAATTTCTATTTCACGTTCTTTTAGTCGTTCATATTGCTTTAGTAGCATATACATACGCATCGTGTATTGGCTCTTAAAACCCAGTAACATTTCAAACTTACAAGAGGTAAAGTTACCTTTCAGTTGTAACAGGTAGGGCTTTAGCAATGGATCAAAACTTAAATTTACTACGCCAGTACCATCAACGTAATCAGCAGATGACACCCACCCTGTTTGTAATAATCGACCAGGCTCTTGAATCTCTAAAACTCTACCTAGCAAAGCTTTAGTTATTTTCTTGCATTCATGGTAAGCAGAACCTTTTGCTACACCTAAGAAGTCCGCCAGTTCACCAATGCTTATACGATATGGTTTAAAATCATCATCCTCTGGTTGTATTTGAGTAATCATAGCCAAAATTAGACGTTGCTCGCCTAAGCTCAGATTGTAACGTGCTTCTACCAACTGGTTCGATTGAGTAACGATCAACGAATATGGTAATAATTTTTTCTTTATCTTAGACATAAAAACATTAGTGTTTGAAAAAAAAGATCCGTATAAATATCACAAAAATCACCACAAATTTCTCGTACTTTGTAACTAACATATTGTTTTTTATGGTGAAAATTAACCAATAAATTTATTTTTATTTCACCTAAAAGACGTTTTTATCAACAACAAAAAAGAAATATTCGCAATAATGTCATCAACAAGATGGATATTACAACAAATTCCTCGTAGTTCACAACAAATTCCTCGTAGTTCACAACAAATTCCTCGTAGTTCACAACAAATTCCTCGTAGTTCACAACAAATTCCTCGTAGTTCACAACAAATTCCTCGTAGTTGTCTCTGTAACAATTTGATTAATAAAGCGAAAAATGCTCCTAAAACAACTAAAACAAAGAAAACAATAAAAACAACTACAACGCGCACGAGAAAACTGAACACTTGATGAGCTTGATAGGGTTGTTAGTTAGTTTTTTCGTTATTTTAAAAACAGCTAATAAACAGAGCAGAATACAGCTAAAAAACTATTTTAAAGCGCGTATAGCAAGCGTTTTATGTGTTTACTTATAACTACGTTGCTTTCATGTAAAAGTCGCTAAAACAGCAAAAATAGCGTTTAATGCAAATCTAAGAATGTAGCGATCAAATCAACAGCTAATTGAGTTATCCACAGACTTTGTGGATAACTCTGTCATGAAAGTCCTGTATGCCTTGATTGATAAAGCGTGGCTTAGATTGATTAAAAAGTAGTCAATTGGGCGGTGCATTGCTTGTTTAAAAACCAAACAAGTCGGTGTTTCCAGTTTTCTCACGGCTTCGTTTAAAAAAAGTGTGTTTTCGATTTACGATGTGAAACGGTCGATCGTGGTTTAAGTGGCAACGTTGACATAAGGCGGCAAGGTTGTTTGGTTCATTGTTCTCTGGGTGTTGGTCAAGGTGTGCAATAGTCAGGACAATTTTTGTGGTGCCGCGTAAGCTGTAATTTTCAACGGCACAAAATTCGCACTGGTTATTGGCACGGTTTAGAATCATGGTGCGTAGCAAAAATAGAGTGTGTGACACGTTGGTGATAATTTTTCTTCGATTGCGGGAACAATGCCCGCGCGTGGAATTAAAAATACCAAAACGGCTGTGCTGTTTTAGTGACAGATACGCCATAGGCTATTGGTGTAATGTTCAGCAAAGGTTTCAGGTATCCACTCTATTTCTTCATCATCCATACAGGTGTCATAGACAACGCCCTCATGAATGTATAAATAATGATTCACTACCATGGGTCCCATCAGTAAGAAACAATCAGCTCTATCGTCAATGAATTCATCGGTGTTCAGAATGTCGATCAGTTGCGCTGTGGTGACTACCCGACCGATCACCGATTCATCGAAGCGGTCTTTTAGGTTTTCCAGTTTGAAAACAAAATAAGTGACTTCAACAGTGGTTTTAGTCTGTCTGCGAGTAAGACCGTCTATGATGTTGTCGATACTGGTTTTTATCATGTCAGCATCGAGGCTGGTGTTAAATGCCGCCATACACGGGTATTCAAAGTGGTTTGGGTTGCTACTGTCAGGGTGTTGTTTGAGTATTACGTTAAATGGCATGATGCCTCCTGTTAGGGTTATTTAAAATGAATCAACAGGGTCTGCTGAACGATTAACCAAGGCATTAACCAGTTTTTTACAGCTCTCAACATCAAACTTACCGATGTGAGCCTCGTCTGCTGTCATACCCATGAGTTCTTGCATAAACTGATAAGCCTGAGCGCGTGACATCGATCCTGACTTCCAGAGCGTATCAAAAACCGCATGACTACGTTTCTTCCAGTCTCTGAGTTCGCTACTCGCCAACCGTCCCAATGGTGCATAGTTTTTACTGCCTTTATGCGTTCCAACATAAGCATCACACGGACGACAATCCCAGATCATGCCGTAACTTCGACCGTAGATAATCACGCTATCCTCAAGTTTTGCTAGATTCCCGCAATAAGGACAATGGACAGTTCTCATGGTCTTTTCCAAGCGGTTTGAATGGCTCATTTTTTACGCTCCCATTACTTAATGACCAAGCGTGTACCGTTCACTAATCTAGCCCCATCAATCGTTTGTCCTGAACTCAACGCCGCTTTAATGGCGGCTTTATCGATATGCTCAGTGGTCACGGTTTCTGTGTGCTTGTATTGGTCTGGTACAGCTTGGCTATCAAACAAGTCTAACGCGGGTGGATTCTTGGCAATGGATAGCTTGAAGTAAGGGCATTCAATCTTGGTAATGCCTGTGGCTTCCATGCTGGATTTCAGATAATCCTCCAGCCATTGCACACGGGTTTCTAAGGCTTTACGCCGTTTTGCCATGTTAGCTTCGGCTTTTTTAATGGCTTCGGCAGTGGTTTCCAGATTACGGATAAACTTGGCGATGTTGATTGCTTTGTCTTCCAGTTCACCACTCAAGCCTTCTAAGGTGTCATTAACCGCTTCAATCGGTAAAGCCAGTTCTGGATCAGTGAGAAAGTCCAATGCCTGTAAGTAATGGTTGCTCAGTTGATACAGTGATAAATTGCTATTGCTCATAGTGTTCTCCAAGGTGTGTGGCTAGGGTTAATCGCCTAACCACACGGATTAGCAAAATAAATAGAGTGTGTTAGAAATTAGTCGCATCACGACTTAACGCGCTGGCGGCTTCTGCGTTGGCGTAGCTATCACTTGCCCAGTTTTCTAGCTTTATGAGCAGTCTTTCAAACTGTGTAGGCGACAAATCAGACACGCTTTCCACTTTCCAAGCCGATTTAAGCCATGCGTTGACCCGTTCGCTATCCAGTCCATAATCTCTAATTTGTGCGTCTAGCAGTTTGTGTTGACTGGTGGTAATGCGGGTAGGTTCTGATACAGGAGCGGTTGATACAGACGCGGAGGTAGCGGGTAGTACAGTTGGCTTCGGAATGACAGAAACGTTTATGACCTGTTCCGCTTCGATAATCGGTGTCATCTCTTCGGCAGGGGTCACTTCATAACCCGCTAAGCTCATGATCCAACTGAACGCTAACCGACAGGCTTTACCCGTTGCGCGTGTTTGTGCCATAGACCTTCTGGCATAACGCGGGCGTGTTGACCAGATAGGCTTACCGTACTTATCCAGCTCATCAGGTGAACCACATTCAGCCGATGCACGACTGATACACGCACCGTCTGACATCCGCACTAACTCAACGGTAGCGATATAAATACCCTCTGATTCGACCGTACAAACCTCACGCGCCGTCACGCCTAGCATGGTGGCTAAGGTTGTCCAGCCCTCCACGTTGACAAAGCGTTTACCTTTAATCACTGTCGCTAGATTTTGTTTGTTGATGACGATTGCCAATTGACTCGCTAGTTCCGCTGCGCCTGCTACTAATGCCGCAGGGTTTGAGGCGTGTAGTGTTCCCAATGCGACCGAAGACGGTCTGACTACCGATGACGAAGTAACAGGAATCACTGCCTGATTTTCAGGGAATGGGGATTCATCAACCAATACCACATTGGTTGCCTTGTTCGGTTCATTCAGTTCATTGGGTTGATTTGGTTGTTTTTTAGTTCTTGCGACCATCACGTTCTCCTGATTATTGACCGTTGACCATCAACCATTAACCGACAAGGTTGCTGTTTGTTCGGCAAGTGTCCACAGCGCACGATTCAAACGGATGTTTTCCGTTAAACTGGTGACTGTGCGGGTGGTGGTTTTGTGACCGTTGCGATTTAAGCCCTGTAAGCCGCCTTGAATGAGGTTTTCCTGCACACGGTTGAAGGTGTGCCATAGCGCATTACCTCGATCTTGGTTGCGTCTGGCTTGGTTAAGTTGCTGTGCGACAATCGGGCTGTGCTGTTGTGCATCGTAACGCAGTTGTAAAGCGGCTTTGGCAAAGGCTTGTTGTTGTTTTGCGGTCAATTTGAGGCGGTGCATTCGCTCTTTGGCTGCCTCGACGTGTTCAAATTGTTTAACCATGCGATACGCGCCTTCAATGATGTTATCTAACACCTTGCCTGAATGGCGGACGCGAAAGTCTTCGATGGTGTCACCCGTGACTAAGCCGTTATGACAGACAAAGCGAAAACACCCTGCGAGCATTTGATAGCTTGAGGTGTCGTCATGAGAATTGAGCAAAATAATCTCGTTGGCGGTTTCATTGAGGTTGTTATTGACGCTTTCATTGCTGGTTTTAGCTTTACCTTTAATCGTGCCGTTGCAGTTGCTGTTGGTCTGGTGTTGATGACGAAAGCGCAGTAAATGCTTGGTAAACGCTGATTTACCTACAATGCGCGAACCCGATTGGCACGCCATGAACGGCATAAAGCCTTCTGCTCTCAATGCGTTCACTAGGTCAAGCGTTGCAATGTAGGTATAACGCGCTGAACGTGAAGCATGAGGCGTGGTGGCAAACACCGACGGTGTCGCTTGAAAGAGCTGTTCGTCGGTCAGTGGGCTGTCTGAACGCACTAAACCGATAGGGTGTTTGAAAGAGGTAGATAAATTTGTCATGATAGTCACTCCGTTGTGTCCCCGTGCTGATAACACGGGAACGGTGAAAAGAAAAAAAGTAATAAAACAAAGCCGCTTGTTAATGGTTAAACATTAATGGTTAACAGCGGCTTTTTTAGGCTGCGTCTTCATAGTCCACAGCGATTCGGCATAAATAAGCACTTTCTATGTCGTGCTTAATCATCCGTTCGATAACTTCAATGGCTGAGTCGCTTAACCAGCCACTAAAATCATTTTTTTGTCCCGATAAACAGATTTTTTGCAGTTCAACACCCGCAAGCAATCGCTCATCGTGTTCAAAGCTAATGGTTAGCTCAATGCCGTGGTTATCGGGGAACATCAGCGTTAAGGTCGCCATCACCCACCTGCCTTTGAGACGTTGGTAACCTCTGAGACTTCAATGGTTATCTCAATGACTTCGGCTTTTTTAATCGCCCCAACAAACCCACACTCTCTAGCCCAGCGCATGGCTTGGGCTTTAGCCGCTATTCTCGATTCGGCAAAAAACTTACCCCCATACGAACCGCCTTTGCTGAAAATCAGCGTTACATCAAACCGTTTTTGCATAAAAACCTCCCAAAAAGTGGCTGTTGTTAAGGTGTTGGTTGTTATTCAGAACAACCCTGCTCAGTGGCAAAATAATCGGCAATATGGCGAGTGATGGTGTCCCAGCTCACGCCTTGAGTTGCGTCATGGTTGCGTTCAACGTTAGCCAGAATGTGCAAGGCTTCTTGGTTGGATAACACACGGTTCTGGGTGTTTTTGTTGGCTTGATGGACATCCTCAATGCTCCAGATTATGGCTATTTGTTGATCTACTCGATTGCAGTAGTTTCTGAGGTCACAGGTAGTCAGTTGGTGGTGTTGCAAAAACTGTTCGATTAAGGTGTTGTGTTGGATTAAGGCGTTCATGGGATTTCTCCACAGGATGAAAAGATAAAAAACACTGGATAACCTGAGTGACAGGCGGTGTGTTTTGATAAACATCACTCATAACAGACTGTGTTCAGCAAAGGAAAACAGCTCCGTACCACCGATGATGAAATGATCCAACACCCGTACATCGACCAGTTTTAAGGCATCGATTAATCGACGGGTGATGGCACGGTCTGCTTCACTGGGTTCTGTAACACCTGACGGATGGTTATGTGCCAAAATCAATGCAGCGGCGTTTAGTTGCAGTGTGCGTTTGAGTAGCTCGCGTGGATAGACACTGGTGCTATCCAGCGTGCCACGAAAGCAGTATTCGGCTGCCAAAATACGGTGTTGGTTATCGAGGAAAATGCAATAAAACACTTCGTGTTCCAATAACGCTAATTCCAGTAGCAAAAAGTCACGCGCAGCGTCAGGACTGGTTAAAGCATGACCTCGCTTGAAACGACGTTTAATCAAACACTTTGCCATGATTAAAATTTCGGCTGAGGTCACAGGTCGTGACACTTGAAAACAACCAGAGGATTCTTGTACTTGAAAGGGACTAGACATCACAATCTCCAAACGGTGGACGTAATTCACCCTGAGCAAACGAGGTTGCCCACAAGGATTACGTCCGAATTGTTTAAGGGGTTAAAGGGTTAAGGTTTACGCATCAATGCCCGCGCTAATATCGCGCAAAATGTCATTCACGTTCGATAACACCCGCCGTAAGGTCTTGGGTGTATGTCTGGAGGGATTGATACGCCGCACCGTGTCACGCAATTCTGCTACCAGTTCAATCACTTCGGGTGACAAGGTAGTGACCGCATTACCACCATGAACAGTAGCAGGGTTAGGTCTTTTGGCTGGCTTCAAGGTGGTATTAACCTGTTCTGTCGTTGGTTGTTCTGACAGGTCTTGACTTGGGCTGTCAATTTCCAACTCCTTATTGATACCAATATCAGCAACAATAACGTCTACGCCAGTGCCAGTGTTAGCTCCAGCTTTTGGTTTTGTGGTTTGATTGGCTGTTTGGGTGGTATTTTTCTGAGTCATGAGAATTTCTCCAATAGTAGTAAAAAAGTAGTTAATGAATAAAACAATGAGTCAAGCGGCTATAGTGCTTAACTCGTTTAAAAAGTCGTAGAGTTCGGAACGGAAAAGCATTTCATCAGCCAAAAGCTTTCAGCTAGCCGATTAGTATTCATCAGGCAGCAACAGGGTGGTTACACTGCGATCCGCTTCGGTAATCAGCCAAATCTTGACGGGTTTTAACGGCTTGCCATCACTTTGGTTATTACCTTCAACCGTGTTATCGCCACTGGGCGATGACAACGTATATGAGGACATCAGCCGTGCGTCACAGGTCAACGCCTCTTCGTTGGCTTCGGCATCTTCTGCACACCAGGCGTGTAATACAGTTGCCCAAGGGCAAAGCGTGGTGCGAATGCAGTGGATACTGGGCTTGCATCTGCTGTAGTACCGATAGACGTAGTCATAATGACCCCCATAAAAAAACAAAAAAAACAAATATTTCCACCACGCACACAAAAGCAACACGCACGCGAAAGCGCATCAAAGTGTCAAACTTGATGAACAGAACTTTTCAGGTTTGCGAAAACGTGAGATGAATGCAGCGGGGGGTGAGCGACGATTTCGAGAGACAACAATCGTCAATGATAGTATAGCATAATAACCACCTAAAGTCAATGGTTATTTGTCGAATAGTCTATTATAATCAATGTGTTGTGATATTTAGCGAAAGCCTAGAAAACGCTAGGATTCTGTTCAGGGGCTTAACTCTGTGCCTTGAATCTAACGAGGATTGCTGTTCAGGATGCAGGTTTGCAATATTGGGGTTTAGCTGCATTCATACCTGAATTCAACGAAACACTGGTATCACAAATTCCTGTGCTGTTAGGGCGTATGTTTAAATAAACCTTACCAGATTTCCACGAGAGTCCATCGTCAACTATCATTGGTAGAGTGACGTGGTTTGTGGGTACAGTGACTGTTGCACGGTTGCACGATGATCCTAGTTTGGTGCAGATATGAATGCAGTCGAATGTTCGGCAACAATTACCGTGGCGAATCGCGCCTAGGGTCTTTTACCGACACGCGATTGTAAAGGGGGGGTACAGCGCACTGGGAACAACAAACCAATGAGTGGATAATTCATCCAAAGAACGGTTTGTCAATGTAACCTGACTTGGAATGGATTTCCACTGTCATCAGGTTCCAACTTGGCGATATAACACTCTAGGATTCTTCGGTAAAAAGCAGGTCATCGAACAACCTAAGGTGGGTGCTTAGATGGCTATAATCGTTGGTTTCAAGAAGGATATGCGCCATTCGTTACAAATTCCATGTAAAATGTGAATCACTGTTGAAAACACCGAAACTCTGTAGGATATTCGATCCAGATAGCTTTATTTGATTCCTAACAAAAGGACAAGGTTTTTTTGACGCAAATGAAAGAAAATGTATGTTTCTTTGCTGAATCCCATTAAGTTTAGTTTTCTATAGTGTAATTTAATATAGAAATTCAAACTTAATACATTTTATGACTCAAATGTGAAAAAATGTGCGTTTTTTTTTGATGCGAAAATGTATTAAGTTTAAATCTCTATATTAATATATATAATAGAAAACTAAACTTGGTAGTCATAAACAGTGAGTGATTAAGAGAATCTCAATTGGTTACGAATATTGTCATTATAGTGATGAATAAAATACCAAATCGCACCGATATGATTTTCAAGTTTTTTGGAAAACG
>CAIUVX010000169.1 GCA_903902705.1 uncultured Methylococcales bacterium | reverse complement strand
TCGATCAGGGTATCGCGGAAGATTTCCCAGGTCAGGTCTTCGGCCTTGCCGTTGACTTTTTCCAGCGCCTGATAGATAGGCACGGTGCCGATAGGAACCGGCGAGTTGCGTAGAATCCACTCGCGGGTTTCATGAATATTTTTACCTGTGGATAAATCCATGATGGTATCGCCGCCCCAACGTATGCCCCAGAGCATTTTTTCCACTTCTTCTTCAATCGAAGAAGTCACAGCGGAGTTGCCCAGATTGCCGTTGATTTTCACCAAAAAATTACGCCCGATAATCATCGGCTCTAATTCTGGATGGTTGATGTTACATGGAATAATGGCACGACCACGCGCCACTTCATCACGAACAAATTCAGCGGTAATCTTATCAGGAATAGCCGCACCGAAAGAATCACCCGCGTGTTGACCTTTCCACAAATCACGCATTTCTTCCATTTTTTGGTTTTCGCGAATGGCGATAAATTCCATTTCAGGCGTGATGATGCCTAGGCGTGCGTAGTGCATTTGCGAAACATTTTTGCCTGCTTTGGCGCGGCGTGGTTTGCGAATTAGCTCAAAACGTAAATCGGCAGTAGCGGGATCATGTAAGCGTTGTTGACCAAACTCAGAACTAGGACCAGCAAGTTCTTCAGTGTCATCACGTTCTAAAATCCACGCGGCACGAATGGCAGAGAGACCTTTTTTTAAATCGATTTCAACGTTAGGGTCGGTATAAACACCTGATGTGTCATAAACATACAGCGGGCCGTTTTTTTCGACAGCACCAAAATGCACAGGCGTATCAGATAGGGTAATTTTGCGCATCGGGACTTGTATATCAGGGCGTGAACCTTGAACATAAATTTTTTCTGAGGCGGGGTAGGAATCGATTTTTACTGAACTTGCGTTATTAGCAAGCTTTTCTTTTAGGACTGCGCTCATGCTGTTCTCCAAACATAGAATACGAAAGCGCAGGGAAGTTTGAGGGCTTTCCTACGCTGGTGTTAACCAGAGTCAGGTTCAAAGGGTTTAATCTCAGCTTATCAATGACAAGCACCCCTAGCCTTTTACGGATATGCCGCTAAGTTAAAGGAAAACAGCACAGATTGCAAGCAACCTTCCCCGTAAACATATCCTTATGTTTAGTAGTGATTCATGGATTTTTCTATTTGTTATTCGTCTGTGCTATGCTCAACTGGTCTAATTAATTCTGTCACCGTCAACACTGGAGTCCTGCCAATGAAAAACTCTCTGTTTAAACTAACCGCCTTGTCTTTGTTATGTTATGGCATAAGTGTTCATGCCGAAACTGCCGTGAATATACAGATTCTCAGCGCGACGGTTAAAGATCAAAAAATTGATAACGCCAGCGTAATTTTGCAAAAAAATGGCGAACAATCGGTGACAGCTAGCACAGATGCCCAAGGTCAAGTTAGTCTTAAAAGTGCCATTACTGATGATGCTACCGCGTTACTTATCGTAAAAAAACAGGGCTATTCTGATTTAGTGGTTAAATGTCCTTGTGCGGGCATGACTTATGCAATTAGTCCTGTAATGAAAAATCTGGATGGGCTGCGTATTGTGCTGAACTGGGGAGCTAATCCACTGGATTTAGACTCGCATATAGTGTATCCAAATAATCATATTTATTTTGAAAACATGAAAGGCACGGATGCTTTATTAGATGTAGACGACACCACCAGCTTCGGACCTGAAACCATTACCATTGAACGCAAACATGACAATGAGCGTTATGTGTACGCAGTACATAATTACTCAGAAGGTAGTAATCCAAACTCTACTAGCCTGTCCGCTAGTCAAGCCAAAGTGTTTGTTTATGTCGGTCAAACGCTGATAAAAACTTATTATGTGCCGCAGAATAAGGTGGGTAATTTGTGGGCGGTGTTTGCTGTTACCGAAACGGGCGAATTTCAGGATTTTAATACTATCAAAGGTGTGACTAGCGAAAAACGCTTACAAACCGATGAGTTTCAAGGTATTGCCAATAATGCCACGGTGGAAACGGTTGCTTACAGTGCTGATAGTCAAACCAATGCTAAAGAACTCAACAAGCAAGGTGAACAAGCCTATCACGCGAAAAATTACGATGAAGCAATTCGTTTATATAAAGCCGCGATTGACTTGGATGGTAACTATGGTCAAGCCTATAGCAATTTAGGTTTAGCGTTTCAAAAAGCCAATAATGTTTCTGAAGCTCTATGGGCAAATCGTAAAGCGATTGCCTTAGCCACAGGTGACACTGCTGCTGCCGTTCGCGCCAGCTCTCATTATAATAACGGTAAAATTTACGAAGACGCAAAACAATGGGATGACGCATTGCGTGAATATCACTATGCCAAACGCGAAAAAGAAAACGATGTTTATGACAAAGCGATTCAACGGATGCAAAAACAAGGGGCTAAATAATGCGCCGTTTATCCTCACTAGCGATTAGCTGTTTATTGTCGTTCTCTGTTCATGGCGCGGGTCCTGCTGTCATCGCAAAAGTAGATCATCATCTTTGGCAAGCCCCCATTAACACGCCTGATAGTTTTGACAAAGCTTCACGCGCCGCCATATTAGTGTACGCGCTCAGTTTGCAAGATATGCAAAAGCTGTCCGATACTGATATGAAAGTCGCGTTTAAAATCAAAACGGTTAATCGTGCTTCGGTGACTAAATGGTTAAATAAAGAATTAGCTTTGTCTTTGCTCAACTATCAACAAGCAGTAAAAAGCTGTGCGGGTGATGATTGGACGTGTGTTGCTAGCATTAACTCAACTGCCGAATTAATCAAACAAGCCGAGGCAGTAACAACAAAAATCCCCCCTACCCTAGCCGCATGGCATGATAATCTGAAACAATTCACCCGTGCCTATACCGTTGAACAATTGCGTTTAGCGGCATTATTTCCCACTACCAGCAGTGAAATTGCTAGCTTCAATGACAACGAATGGAATGGCGATGCGTTTGCTGACCGCCAGTTTTTGCTGACTTTCGATGATGGTCCAACTAAACCACAGGGTGATACTGATAAGGTATTAGCTATGCTTGCGGCTAATCAAAAAAATGCGGTGTTTTTTGTGTTAGGGGAAAATTTACAAAATCGGTTGAACAAAACTGATACCAAAACCTTGGCGGAATTGTATAAAGGTCAATGTGTCGCGCTACATGGTTGGGAGCATCAATCACACGCCAAATGGATAAACTGGCAAGACTCGATTACCCGCACGAAAAATCTATTAATCACCACTTTCATCAGACAAAACGCGGCAACAGAGGGAATTTTTTCGCCTCTTTTTCGCCCCCCTTACGGACAACGCAAAGCTGACAGCGGTGCGTTTTTTCAACAACAAGGTTTGCAAGTGACCTTGTGGAATTTAGATTCCCAAGACTGGAATAATCAGGTCAATAGCGATGATGCACTCAATCGTATGCTAACTTTAATGCTAATTAAACGTCATGGCGTGTTGCTATTCCACGATGTTCATCCCAAGGCGAAAACTGCATTACCGATTTTATTTAATGAATTGGGCAATGCAGTTGAATGGCGCGATTGTCATCAGTTGTAATTCTTAATCATGAATTTGTCGAATGGTGTGAATGTGGTTAGACTATTTGGCAAACTCATAGCTCACCACGAACGGTATCGTTTTATTATGCTTTGGCTGTATCTTACAAACAAAACAATAAAAATATTTTTATTGTTCAATTGGTTACGATAGCCCTATCCATTAAAATAACACCCTGTTACGCCATTGTGACTATACAATGTTATTGCTGATGCTATGCTCCATCGCTAGAAAATAAATAGATATGTGATATTAGTTACAAACACAATGTTGGGTAAATGCTAGACTTAGGCGATAGGGAGCAAACTTTTTCCAGTATAGTCAAAGGCGTATCACTGTTTAACCTAGCCTTAGCATTCATTACCCATCGGAAAATAAGAAATGATGTCACTAAAATACCAAACAAATCGGTTTAATGTTGTCGTTATGATAATAACGGTAATGGCAACAGCCAACGTGCAAGCGACTACGCCTACTTCTGATTTTCAGACTTGGGTGCCAGTCAATATTAATGTCAAATTAACAGATCAACTACGCGGTTTTTTAGAGTTTCAGCAGCGCATAGGCAATGACAATTCCCATTTAACCAGCTCGATGATTAGACCCGCACTTGGTTGGGCAATTAATCCACAGGCAACATTATGGGCTGGCTATTTAGCGTCTATTGATTCTACTAGCGTGACCTCTAATCATTACCTCATTGAAAATCGTGCGTTTCAGGGCTTTACTTGGAAGGACACCGCGAATGAAAAACAATTTATCTGGGAAGTTCGTAATAGATTGGAAGAACGCTTTTTACCGCGTAATTCTGACCCTAGCATACGTTGGCGTACACGAGTTCGTGTAGAGCAGTTAATTCCTAGCTACTCATCTTGGTCGGTGATTGCCTCTGATGAGATGTTTGTAAACCTCAATGACAATGCACATAACGCCCAATTACAAGCGGGCGCACAACAAAACCGTGCCTATATGGGGTTTGGTTATCGTTTTGCTCCTGAATTTCAAGTTGAAACAGGCTTTTTGTACCAACATATTTGGAAAAAAGACCCTGCGGGAGATCAAAATAATAAGGTATGGATGACAAATCTTAATTTTAATTTCTAGTAGCGGTATAACCAAAGCAATAAATAGGGAGAATAAACAATGAATTCAGAATCAAGACGATCTTATCGTAAAAAATTGATAACCAACGGACTGGTTTATATCAACAATGAAGAAGAAGAGGTCTTCGTTATTAATATTTCCATGACAGGTGTGCTGGTTCAATTAAGTCGTGAAATTTATTCGAGTGACAGTGCAAGTACGTTTAATGACTCGTTAGTATCGACCATCGTTGATTTTTATTTTCCGCAATTGCGTTTAGCAGGTACAGCAGAAGTAAGTCGAGTTAATAAAGACGAGCGTCATGTCACACTCGCGTTAAAATTTAACGATATTACCTACAATATTGACAGCTTACTTTACAAAAGAAGGGTTTACAGAAAAAAAATAGCTGTTCAAGGACAGCTTCTAGTGAATGATGAATATTGTAATTTTTATACTATCAATATTTCAGTTGAAGGATTAATGATTCGACTGGCAAAAACGGTGACCGTGACAGAAGGCATGACTACTTCGTTTGAACTTAAGGATTTGGGTTTAAAAGGCGAAGCAACTATTGTATGGATAGATTTTGATATTGATGGTAACAGGTTGATAGGCTTGAAATATATCAACATGGACACCGATGAAATCAAAGGTGTACCCCGTTTTTTCACACATCATAGTTAGTAGCTCTACCTTTAAAAACAACGGTGTTTTTATCTAACACCGCTGTTTTAAGTTGGTTTACGCTTTTTACACCTTAACTTTAATCCGATAACGTCTATCACACGCCGCGCATAACCCGCCTACCGCCATAAAAATCGCCCCTAACCATATCCAGCGTATAAAGGATTTATAATAAATCCGTAAACTCCACGCACCTTGCTTGCCTAATGGCTCACCAATGGCGACAAATAAATCTCTAAACAAACCCGCATCAATTGCCGCTTCGGTCATCGGCATGGTTTGCACTTGATACACGCGTTTTTGTGGTTCAAGTTGCGCGACTTGTTTACCCTCATGACTGACTGTTACAAACGCTTGTTGAGCGATATAATTCTCACCTTGAGTTTCTTTGACACCATGAAACGAAAACACATAACCCGACAACTCTACACTTTCATCAGGTGCAAGCCGCACATCTTTTTCCACGCTATACACAGAGGTTAGGGTGATACCGATAACAAACACCGCAATGCCACAATGTGCAATGGACATTCCATAAAAACCTGATGGAATAGACGCTAACCGTTGCCATGAAAAACCTTGTGCGCCCACACGGTCTACCAACGATAAGCCTGTAATCGCTACTGTCCATAATGCCAGTGTTAAACCCAATGCCGCTGCCCACGAATAAAACGGCAGTGATAATGGCAACAATAAACCACCCAGCACACAGCCAACGACCAGCCATCGCACTCGCACCGCCAGCGTTTGAATGCTGTCTTTTTTCCAGCGCAACAACATCCCTATACCCACTGCAACCGCTAACGGTGCAGTTAAGGGAATAAATACCGCATTAAAATACGGAGGGCCTACCGAAATTTTGCCTAAGCCCAAGGCATCAATCACCAGAGGATACAAAGTGCCTAATAAAATACTTGCCGCTGTCACCACTAACAGCACATTATTCAACAAAATTACCGATTCTTTCGATACTAGCTCAAAGGTCGCGCTACTTTTTACGCTAGGAGCGCGAATGGCATACAATAATAACGAACCGCCAACGACCACCGCTAAAAATACCAAAATAAACAAGCCACGAGCAGGATCACTAGCAAACGCATGAACGGAAGTTAATACCCCAGAACGCACTAAAAACGTTCCCAGTAAACTTAAGGAAAAGGCAAAAATAGCCAGTAACACCGTCCACGTTTTAAACACGCCGCGTTTTTCAGTTGCGGCTAATGAATGTAGTAACGCCGTCCCCACTAACCACGGCATAAACGAGGCATTTTCTACAGGATCCCAAAACCACCAACCGCCCCAACCGAGTTCGTAATATGCCCACCAACTACCCAAGGCGATACCAAAAGTCAAAAACATCCACGCCATATTCGTCCACGGACGCGACCATCTTGCCCACGCTGAGTCCAAACGCCCTTCTAGTAACGCCGCAATAGCAAAGGCAAATGCCACTGAAAAACCCACATAGCCCATGTATAACATTGGCGGATGTATCGCTAAACCCACGTCTTGCAATAACGGGTTTAAATCACGTCCTTCTTGTGGAATAGGAAATAGCCGCTCAAACGGATTAGAGGTGAATAATAAAAATAATAAAAAGCCAATTGACACCAGCCCCATCACGCCTAATACCCGCGCCAGTGTGGCATCAGGAATACTTTTACTGAACTGTGCGACTAATGCTGTCCATATCGTCAACACCAAGCCCCATAATAATAATGAACCTTCATGCGCTCCCCATACGCCTGAAATTAAATACAGGGTTGGCAACGCGGTATTGGAATTAGTTGCGATATATTTGACCGAAAAATCATGGGTCAAACAGCTATAGGTTAAACAGCCGTAAGACAATGCCATAAATAGTAGCTGCGCAAACGCGGCTGGTTTGGCAACGGCAATCCAGCCTGCTAAGCCGCGAAACGCACCAATAATGGGTACTATGCCCAACACCAGTGCCATGCACAAAGTGAGTATGAGCGAAAAATGTCCGAGTTCGGCAATCATTTTTAAATCCTAATTTTATTGTTAATTGTTCGCGCTTTGTATTGTTCTACGCGCTACTTGCTGATTTTTAAAATACTGGAGCTACCCTTAGCTTGCCTTATTATACCGCGCTCTGTGCCCAATAAAAAATCATTGACTATAATCAAGTATTTCGCTACAATGTCGATCTCAGTTAAGGATTTTCATTTAATGATTCTTTAGTGTGTAAAGAAAATCGGGGTGTAGCGCAGTTTGGTAGCGCGCCTGCTTTGGGAGCAGGATGTCGGGGGTTCGAATCCCTCCACCCCGACCATTTTTACTGACTTTTTAGAACATCAAGCCATTATGCGCATCCTATTATGCCTGTCTTTTTGACACGCATTTTCTAAGTTTTATGGGGTTATAGCTCAGCTGGATAGAGCATCGGCCTTCTAAGCCGAGGGTCGCAGGTTCGAGTCCTGCTAACCCCACATTCAAATCAATAAGTTAGTTTCATTTCCCCGCTATTTATTTTCAGTATGTAGTAAATTTGTCCCATTTGTTGTGATTTTTTCGGCGTATTGCGCTAAATGTTCACTGGATAAATGCGCATATCTCAGTACCATAGTTAAATCAGACCATCCACCAAGTTCTTTTAGTACGTTTAATGGTGTTCCCGCCATAACGTGATTAGATGCCCAACAGTGACGCAAGTCATGCCAGCGAAAATCCTCTATGCCAGCGCGAATTAATGCGTTCCGCCAGGCGTGATTATTTGCCCGTGTCACAGCTTTTCCATGATAGGTGAAAACGTGCGTGCCAATAGGTTCACATTCTCGCAAAATCGCCATTGCATCACTGTTTAATGGCAGTGCAATTGCTTTGCCGCTTTTTGATTCGTTAGCATTTACCCAGGCACACTTTCTCGTCATATCGATTTGTGACCATTGCAAGCCTGTCACGTTGGATTGTCTTAATCCAGTGGCTAAGGTGAAGCGCATCATTGCTTGTAGGTGTTCGGGTAGTTGTTTGAGTAAGCGATTTATTTCTTCCCTGGATAACCATCTAACCCTATCATTTTTTACGGGTAGAAGTTTTATGGTGGGTATGTTGTCGATCCATTCCCATTCATTCTTCGCTTTGTTTAATACTGCCCGCAAAAAAGACAAGGTGTGATTCACGGTCGAATAGCCTGCACCTGTGTTTAGCTTTTCAGCTTTAAGGCGTTCAATCATGGTTTTGTTAATGTCGTCTAAACATTTATCGTTTAGGTAGGTGTTTAACCATTTCAAATAAGACAAATCATCAACAAGGCTCTTTCGATGACCTTGTTCATTAATCCATCTTTCGCTTGTTTCTTGCCAGCTATAACGCGGTTTAACGCCTAATGCCTTAATTCGCCAACTTTCTGCTTTGAGTTGGTCGTGTAATTGTTGCGCGTGTTGTTTGTTTTGTGTGCCTAAAGAACGTTGTATTCGGCAACCGTTGCTGTCGGTGTATTGTATCCACCATGTTTTTTTGCGTAGATAGAGTGACATAGTGTTGACTGTGTGTTTTGAAAGTTTGCGAATTTAGCTACTTTAGCTACTTCATTCAGTAATGGCGCGGGTTTGGAGCTACTTCCCAGCTACTTCTTTTTACTTTTAGGTACTTAAAAGAAGTAGCTGAGAAGTAGCTGAGAAGTAGCTAGAAGTAGCTGAGAAGTAGCTAGAGAAACGCTGTAAGCCTTGGTATTGCTGAAAAGAAGTAGCAGAAGCAGATAAAACTACTTTTAAAACTTTTAATCTGCAAAATTGTCCTTTATGATTAACCAATACCCTCGATTACCGTTATTTTGAACGCTTTCAATGCCGTGTTTTTCGAGAAATGGCTTGACTTCTTTGAGTTGATGTTTAGTCGGTAAATGAATACCACAAGCGATAAGTAATGCTGTAGGCGTGTAGTGTGCTTTGAATGCAATACCCTTATTAAGGGTGCTTAGGTCAAAGCGTCCAACAATCAACTCTTCTATTGGACTAATCTCTGAGTGTTGTTGATGGTGTTGTTCTAGTAGCCGTTCTAGCTCACTACTTGACCACCATATCGCCGTATTATCGGTGGTGTATTCATGCCAGATTTGCGCCCATAAACCTTGTAGAAATTCATCGGTGACGGGTAAACGTTTAATCAGCTTAACCGCGATAGGCAGGAAACGACGATTACCCGTTTTATCCACTAAAAACTGCTCTGGATTAACAGAACCACAAAAGGAAGTTCGACGTTTGTAGTTAGAAATAGCGCGATCATAAGGCAACCTAATCTTATCTTCTGTTTGACTAAGAAAAGCTTTTAAGCGTTCAATGTCAGACTTTCTAAAGGTTGCGTCTAATTCACCTAGTTCACATATCCACGTCGATAAGCAACGGCGTAAACTATTAGTGTCATCAGGGTCCAAATGTTCTCCAGTGGCGATGTATTGTTGTAAATGTTGCGGTGCTAGTGATTTGAACCATGTTGTTTTGCCAATACCTTGTTCACCTTGCAACACCATAACAAGTTCAAACTTTGCCAAGCCATTCACTTTTGCGTGCTTAGCGGAATCAGCCGCCGCTACACATTGGTATAACCACGTCCTCAACGCTAAATCTCGATAGCGTTTATCCGCATCAACAACAATCAAAGAATCCGCAACGACTCTAAAATAATCGGTATCGTTTTTAATTGCTGTTTTGATAAAATCCAGCACTGGGTTGGTGGTGTTGGTTAACATTAACGCGGGTAGTAGGCTCATAGTGGATTGTGGTAGATTATTAAGTGAAAGTAATGAACTTAACCACGCGTAATTACTGCTTTCACTTAAATCATGGTCGTTATCGTTATCACCGAAGTAGACCTTTTGCGACTTGCCAATATTGTTGTATTGGCAGGTTATTTCATAGTGTTCAAACAACGCGGTAAGATTGGCTATTGTGCCTTTATACGAACCGCGCTCGCCCTTATCTGGTAAGTGTCCATCGGGTATGGATTCGTTAAAGTTAATGCTCATGATTGCACACCAAACGCTATCCGATGGAAACGAGCGCGTATCGCGTCCATTGTGGGTGATATGGTCAACTTGCGATAAGTGGCAAGGTTATTCCAATAATCAAAACGATCAATAAAGGGAACATGAGGAAAACTTGTGGGTATAAGTTTTAATCTCATGTCATTCACCTTCAGACAAAACCACGCCTGAAGCGTTGGTGATTAGTTCACGGATTGCCGTGGCTTTTTCACCTTTCCACTTCCCAATCAATGCTCTTTTAGCATTGCTTGGGTCAATGGCATTCTCCAAACAAAAGCGGTTAAAGCTGGTATCTTTCAGCGTGAAACTTGCTTTAATTGTGTTTAATAACTGTTTGTTAGTCATAACGCCCCCTAGATTGCGCAAATAACGTAGCGCACAAAGCGCACGTTCGATTGAATGATTTGCGTAGCGTGTAGGTGATTAACCGCCATAAACGCGATTAACGCCTTATCTTGTGTTGGCGAGGCGACCAGTGACGTTTTTTCCACTAAGTCACCGTCGGCTGTTTGTACCAATGCGATGATTTCGCACAGTTCTCCATAGATTGTTTGCATTTTTAAGCCTCTTTGCTATTGTTTGTCAGAGTTAACCATTACCCGTAATGGGCAATGTGTGCAAATAATAGAAGGGTATTACGTCAATGTCAAAAGAAATAACGCAAATTACGTCATCAGGTGATAGAGTTTCTTTGTTTAGAAAGGATAAAAAGCTATCACAACAAGAGCTTGCAGACGCTATTGGAGTAAGCAGGGGCTATATTGGTGACATAGAAAGAAATAGAAGCGAACCATCATCAAACTTCCTGACGTTATTAGCGTCAAAATTAAATGTGAGTGTTGATTGGTTGCTAACAGGTGAAGGTGAAATGTATCGCCTTCAGACAGGATTAAACGATCTACACGCCACTAAGATTGTACAAATGTATGAAGCATTGAACGATGTCCAACAACGAGAAATTTTATCTGCTCTTGAAGAAAAAAAGCAGCTCAATAACTTAATGGAAGCGGTGCATCAATTGCAATTAAAAGTAGGTTAGCAATATTAGTAATATTAACTTATAATCACCATGTTTTTTTGATGTGTCAAAGTCAACAAAAGAACAAAGCGTGTATTGTAACTATTACGGTACGCGCTTTTTTTATGTGTTTTATATTGAAAGCATTCAACTTAAGCCGAGGAGCGTGTAGTAAATTTGTAGTAAACCGTATCGTTAAAAAACACTACAAGCCACGCCACGCCTAGTGTTGCGCTGTAGTAACTTTGTAACCGTAAAAATGAGTGAGCATCGGCTTAAAAATGATGATTAAAACCGTGTTAGTGCTGTTATGTTTGTTGTTCACCATGCCCATTAGTTACGCGGCTAATACTCCTTGTTCGGGCAATAAAAACGGTGTTGACCATTGTGAGGGTTCTCAATTTATCTGCAATGATGGTAGTGTGAGCGCGTCAAAAATGGATTGTTCAACGACGTTTGTTGCTATCAAAGTTGAACAGCGCGTCGTCCAATGTTTTCTTGAAAACAGGATTATCAGCCCACAACTCGCTAGGACAAATATTAACAAGCTGGGCAATAATAATCCTGATTTGCCGTGAACCATCACCGTGTAATGATTGATAAATAACACTTCTCCCTACATGACATTGATGTGATAATTGATTGACCGTAACACCCTTATTGATTAACAGCTCTCTTACACACATAACACCCAACTAATAAAGAGATAATGCTTAATTATAATGAAATGTTACACCTGCTACTTTATTATTTTAGGTGGAATTATGGCAATAGTGCATTATTTAATATTTTTGTTTGTGTTGATAAATTCTTTACCAGCATTTATTAAGTATTTTTTAGTTATTAATGCGATTTTAATAGTCGCGGCTCTTATCTTAATACATAAACAACACATTTAATTGCTCCAGTCGGTATTGCTTAACTCATTAATATCTTGCTCCATACCCATTAACTCCTCAACCGCTTTACTTATTACATCATGGTTATTTACTATTTCATTCGCTTTGTTTGTTATTTCTGCTACACCTGCCACTATCTCAACGCCCTCTAATGTCAATTCACGCCACGAACAGGCGTTATCGAGTAAATCTATGATTGGATTAGATAACGCTAACAACTCAATATACAAACCGAAGGAAGCTATTATTGCATCAAGTCCAAGATTTACTGCTACAAACCGCAATAGTATTTTGCTGAGTATTGTATTGGCAATTTCAAACTTAAAAAATAACACGCCGATTTTTAATATTTTCAAACTACCACTACTAAATAATTGCCAGATATTCAACAGCGTTTTAATTAGTTTAAGTACCAATATAATCACACCTAACAAGGCAGTGTTTTGTAAAAATACAAATATCTGAACACCAATACAAACCATTGTTCTAAGTTTGAACGCGTCCAAAACCGAAGCGATCAATTCTCCGCCATCATGTTTACCTGATTTTTTCAAATAGATTAAAAGACGCGCAACATCACGCGGTTTCCAATGATGCTTGGCATGAATAGATTCTTGATAAGGGCCATAACGTTTACCTTTAATTTTTTTGTAATACATAATTTAAAAAACTCCTGTTTTATGCCCGTTTTATGCCAATTTTTTTTTATTTACCCCGAAATAAATAATAAATACTTCGGTTCGCGTACCGAAGCCATTAACAGCACGCGTGATAATATATAATGAAATCAACAACATAAAGAAAACTATGGTTTTAATTCCATAAAAAAAAGCCATACCGAAGTATAGCTTTTAATTTATCGCGGCTTAAATCGCATTGTACGCGGACGTTAATTTTCGGTATTGTTTTTTCTTCGACGATCACCGCAAAATGTACCCAAGTTGGCACGAAGTTCATTTACCGCCTTAGTGTTTTCTTTCAAATCATCATGCCATTGTTTACGCTCGACTTCATGATTATCAGATTCTTTCTCAACTGATTTTGTGGAAGTGCCGAATTGCTTATTTAGTGCATAACACAATACCAGGATAAAAAAACCAGCTATTCCGTATTTATCAGCAATTAAAATAAGCTGTTCCACGGCTTAACTACCTGACCAGTTTTTAATCGCAGTATAAACGGCGTGGTTAGAGCGTAATGTGGCTAAATAAGCAGTAAGTGGTGGAAGTGCCAATGGTGGCGTTAAACCTGCAAGAAAAGCGGCTAATGATGTGAACTTGGTAGGATCATCGTTAAGTAGTTTTAGTGAAACTTCGCTTTCGTACTTGCTAACGTCAAGATTAACGTTATAAATCGACAACACCGCTAACGATTGCGCCTGAGTTAAACCCGCAGTGCGTAGCTCATCAAAACCACCGCCCTCATCAATAATTAACATTGCTGAATCAGCAATTAAAGAGTTGCCCAGCGCATAAAATACACTGTCGTCATCATCAACAAACTGTCCTGATTTTAGTCTAAAGATGATTTGGTCAAGGCGTAATCTATCAGCCGCTAATTGTTCAGGAGTTTGGATAAACTGTACGGGTGTTGATGTAAACGCCGCTTGTTGGTCAACAGTTAACGTAGCAATTAACGCCCGTTTTGCTGATGGTGTACCCGTTAAAAATACCAGGCGTTGTGTTGCTGGTAATGCAGACACAATAATATATTGCGCTGGTGTAATAATATCGACCAGCAATAGATTATAAACGTCCGCGCTGGATATATAAACGTCACTGAACATCATATTGCTAGTAAATGACTCAGGCGTTATTACTATCGGTGTATCTGTCGTGTTTAATTGGCAAACAAAATCGACTGCACTGGGTGCAATATCTATTGATGTGTTAAATACTAATCGAGTAAACGTACCGCCGACAAAATTAAACCATGAGGTTTCGCCCGCAGCGATGGTGGTACTAGCGGATAATGTTGCTAAATCAAAATCACTATCGATTTTTAACTTAACATTTGTTAGCGTTAATGCTGTTGATAATTTGTTTTTGATACCTATGCGCATGATATAAACTCCTGAATCATTAATTAGAGCGTATGTTTTACTCGATAATCTGTACAGTTTTCACGCTACAAACGATATTTTAATGTAGTAAGTTTGTCACAGTAAGGTTATTAAACCGTCATAGAATACAGTATGGTTTCTGTATATTTTGATTGCTATATTATTGCAATAGTTTGATTTTTAATGAGTATAAGTAAAAGTGTCGTGCTTCTAAGCCGAGGGTCGCAGGTTCGAGTCCTGCTAACCCCACATTCATTTTTCGCATTACACTCCCTCCAAGCCATTCTTATTGCTTTCTGCATATCAATTCTAAGCGTTCACTTGTTTACTATTTTTTAACGGCTCAATACTCCAGTGAGTCACTGCCCAGTTAATTAATTCAGTCACTGGTGTGTGTTGTAGTTCCAGCGGTGGATTTTGTTTCAATAGACATAATAAGTTAAAAATCACGCTGTGCGGCTTTGTCAAATCAACAGCCGTTGCTCGCGTTTGTTTGCTGAGTTTATAGCCGTGCTGATCGACAATAATCGGAACGTGCATATAGTCAGGACTGGGCATTCCCAATAGTTGTTGTAAATAAATTTGTTTAGGCGTTTCCGTCAATAAATCAATACCACGCACAATTTGATTAACCTGTTGTAAGTTATCATCAATAACCACAGCAAACTGGTAAGCAATAATTCCATCTTTACGCTTTAAAATAAAATCGCCGTGTTGTTTAGCTAAATTATGAGAAATTAAGCCTTGTAAGCCATCTTCAAAACTAATAAGTCGCGAATCCGTTTTAAGGCGTAACGCGTTAGCTATATCAGGCTGGGGGGATTTATTACGACAAATACCATTGTAAACGGTGACAGCCATTAAGTCTTTTCGACTACAGCTACAAGGATAAAGCAGTTGTCTTTGCCTCAGATTATTAAGGCTATCGTGATAACTATCAAGACATCGGCTTTGGTAAATAACCTGCTCATCCCAATACAAGCCAACGCTATCGAGTGTTCTTAGTATGGCATCTGCCGCGCCTTTTACATTACGCGGAATGTCAAGATCATCAATGCGTAGCAACCATTTACCTTGCTGTGAACGAGCTTGAAGAAAGCTAGCAAGAGCGGTGTACAGTGAGCCTAAATGCAAAGGGCCGGTCGGTGAAGGAGCAAACCGACCCACAACGAGTTTTTTGTCTGGGTTAGACAAGTTTAACCCATTTGTTTTTCTCGAATTTCATCCAAGGTTTTGCAATCGATACATAAAGTTGCGGTTGGTCTGGCTTCTAAACGACGAATGCCTATATCAATACCGCAGGATTCACAAAAACCATAATCACCTGATTCAATGGCTTTAAGCGATTCGTCAATTTTTTTAATTAGTCTACGCTCACGGTCACGAGTTCTCAGTTCTAGGCTGAATTCAGACTCTTGGGTTGCGCGGTCGTTAGGATCAGGAAAATTAGCAGCATCGTCCTGCATGTGGTGGACTGTACGGTCTACTTCGTGCATTAACTCAGCTTTCCAATTACCAAGAATTTTCTCAAAATGTTTGAGATGATCTTCATTCATGTATTCCTCTCCTTCTTTTTCTACATAAGGCGTAAAACTGAAAGGTGACGTATTCGGTTTAGCAGTATCGGTCATCCATTAACTCCAAAGGACAAGGTAAAAAACTGCGTCTTTTTAGCAGAATAGTCACTGCTTAGCAAGGATTATTGGTATCATCTTCGCTTTTGAGCAATGGTATTAGGCATGGATAAACGATTAGCAAAGCGAACCTTGAGTATATCTTCGTTTCATGTCATGGAATTATTACGTCGAGCTAAGCAATTAGAAACCCAAGGTAGAGACGTTATTCACATGGAAATTGGGGAATCAGACTTTCCCGCACCACAAGCTATCGTCAATGCAGGCGTTAAACAACTGCTCACAGGTGAAATAAAATACACCTCAGCCGCTGGTTTGCCTCAGTTGCGAGAAAAAATAGCCGATTTTTATCTGCAACGCTATGGGGTCACAGTGGCAACGCGGCGTATTTTTATCACACCTGGTGCATCTGGGGCATTTTTACTGGCGTTTGGGGTTAGTCTAAATCCCGAAGAACAATTATTGATGACAGATCCTTGTTATCCTTGTAACAGTAATTTTGCTACTTTATTTGATGCAAAAACCAAAACCATCGCAGTGGATGCCAGTACTAATTATCAACTAACCGCCGAACACATACAGCAACACTGGACACAAGCGACCAAAGGCGTATTAATAGCGTCACCATCTAATCCCACGGGTACGCTGATTGACACTGAAGCGTTAAAACAAGCGATACAAACCGTCCATCAATTAGGGGGATGTTTTTATTCTGACGAAATTTATCACGGCTTGGTGTATGACCAACACGCTAACTCCGCGCTGGAATTTAGTGATGATGTTTTTATCATCAACAGTTTTTCTAAATACTTTGCCATGACAGGTTGGCGTATCGGTTGGTTAATCGTACCCGAAAGCTTTATTGAAGCGACTGAAAAACTGGCGCAAAATATTTTTATCGCCACATCAACTGATGCCCAATATGCGGCACTCGCTGCCTTTGATGATGACACGCTGACAGAACTGGAACGCCGCCGCGCAGAATTCGCCCTACGCCGTGATTTTCTTTATGAAAACCTAGTGCGTCTTGGCTTTGAAATTTCGATCAAACCCGAAGGCGCATTTTATATTTATGCCAACTGTAGTAAATTTACCGATGACAGTTATCAATTTGCCTTAGATTTACTGGAAGCAGAAGGCGTAGCAGTGACACCTGGTAAAGATTTTGGTAGCAATGACGCACATCACGCGCTACGCTTTGCCTATACCACCTCCATAGACAGAATGGCGATTGCCATGCAACGCTTAGAACGCTTTATCAGCAAAAATACCTGAATGACTGGAGTACAAACCTAGCTTTGTACTCCGCGGTAGCTGCCGCTTTATACGGTCAACACAATTTTACCGCTAGTATGTCTTGTTTCTATGAGCTTATGCGCCCTAGCCGCTTCTTTTAGTGGTAATAATTGGCTGATATGCGGTTTTAATCGCCCTTGATCGGCATACACTGCACACTGATTTAAAATGGCGATGTGCTTGTCTCTGGCTTCGGGTAAATCTTTTAACATAGGCGTTAGCATTAATTCAAAGCCTATCAATAAATTACGCACTCTGGCTTCTGCTAAATCCAATGCACCTGGGTCTAACAAAGTCACCAGTCGCCCAAAATGCGCAGTCGCTTGAATACTGTCTTTAAAAACCGCTGGGCTGACGGTATCAAATACCAAATCCGCACCTTTATAGTCAGTGAGTTTGTTTACCTCATCGACAAAACCATGCGGGTGATAAATTACCGCTTCATCCGCCCCCAAGCTTTTAACAAAATCGCTCTTTTGTTCAGAACTGACAGTAGTAATCACTCTCGCGCCTTTGATTTTTGCCAATTGAATCGCAATATGTCCTACTCCACCTGCTCCCGCATGAATCAGCACAGTCTGCCCTGCTTGCAAACCACCACGGTCAAACAACGCGCCCCACGCGGTAATAAACACCAACGGCGAAGCAGCAGCTTCAATATAAGAATAGCTGTGTGGCATTAAACTGGCGTAACACTCATCGAGTACATTGTATTGTGCGTAATTGCCTTGCTCACGTCCTAAACCACCGTGACAAAACCAGACCTTATCGCCTAGCTTAAAGCGACTGACCGCACTGCCTATATCAACCACGTCGCCCGCACCATCACAGCCTAAAATAGCAGGGGGGTCATTGCCATACAATAACCCATTGGCACGAATTTTAGTATCGATAGGATTCACTCCCGCCGCTGCTAATTTAACTTTAATCTGAGTGGATTTGGTAATGTCAGGCTCAGGACTGTCTTGAAATTTTAAAACATCCGCATCACCGATAGCGGTCATAACAATAGATTGCATTTTTTAACCCGTTAATTTAATTAAGCGAATAAGTTAAAGTTTACTCCCATTAATGGTGACTAAAAATATCTACCGCTGTTATTTTTAGCCCCGCACTAAAAACTTACGCTAAAATGACTGTCACTATAGCAACTACCCCGCCCTAAAAATTATGTTGAAAAAAATATGTCCAATTCTAATAACAAGTTGTCTATTAACTGCCTGCGTTACCAGTCCTACAGGTAGAAGCCAACTACTTGTCATGCCCGATGCACAAATTGACCAAATGGGATTGCAATCTTTTGCAACCCTGAAAAGCCAAAAACCAATTAGCCAAAATGGACAATTCAACCAAATAGCCAGTTGTATCGCAGGCGCAATCACCCGCGAAGTCGGCGGTGCGTGGGAAGTCGTGGTATTTGAAGACGCATCACCCAACGCCTTTGCCTTACCTGGTAATAAAATCGGTATTTACACAGGAATGCTTACCCTAGTAGACAATCAGGATCAATTGGCGGCAGTTATCGGACATGAAATTGGTCATGTTTTAGCCAAACACAGCAACGAACGCGCCTCGCAAGACATGGCAGTTAATCAAGGTTTAGGCATGGTGCAAGCTATGAGCAATCCCCAAACCGCAATGGGACAAACTGGAATGGCGTTATTAGGTCTAGGTGCGGAATACGGAATACTCAAACCCTATAGCCGTACTCAAGAAAGCGAAGCCGATATTATCGGTGTTGATTTAATGGCAAAAGCAGGTTTCGATCCCAGACAAAGCATCAACTTATGGCAAAAAATGGAACAAGCCACTAAAGGGCAACAGCCTGTAGAATTTATGTCCACCCATCCAGCCCACGCCACCCGCATTCAACAGCTAGAGGAACACATGCCACAATCGATGGGCTTATTTCAACAAGCCCAAGCAGCGGGCAAACAGCCACGTTGTCAGTAACCACCGTAGGCGCGAATTTTATTCGCGCCTTAATAAAGGAGAGTTTATGCTGTATTTATTAGCTATATTACTACCCCCAGTTGCCGTATTATTTTGTGGCAAACCGATACAATTTATTTTAAATATTATTTTGACCCTTTGTTTTTATTTACCTGGTGCAGTTCATGCGATTCTCGTGGTAAATAGTCATCTTGCTGATAAAAGAGCAGAACGCATAGAACAAGCGATTAGAGATAGTCGTAAACCTTAGTATGATAAACCTCTGAGATTTTGTTTATAGGCTATATTAAATTTAACATATAAACTTAATGAAAATTAATGGTCGTTATCTATATAGAGCGGGCAAATTTTTCTGCTCACCATTTTTATCAATGAATTGTGGATAAGCAAAAATATTCTTTCCCCACCCTACATAGTATCTTATCAGCTTAAAGTCAAAAAAATGAGTATAAACTTATGAAAACAGCAAGTACAAATTATTTAGACACATTGGACAAAATAGAGCTATTGAAGATAAATATTCAAGATATTGAAAAAAATATTTATTCACAAATACCTCAAGAAATAACAAACAAATTTGATAATTCTAAGTCCTTATTTTTAAATTGGATTGAGGAAATTGAAATAGCTTTACTGGATTATAATTTAGATAAATGAAAAATGAACTAAGATTTCAATTTTTCCCAAGGTCTCAAGGGATTACAAAAAATATTAAAGATATTATTTTTTGTTTTGAACAAGAAATTAGTAAAATTAAATCGCCTGATAATAATTTATCCAGTAATCAAGTTTTAGAAATAGTACGCCCACATTTAGAGAAAATAAAGTTTATAGTAGAAACAGGAAAATCTAAAACCCAAAAAATAAGTGTTCCTGTTTTGTTTGGATTTGATAATTCAATTGACAAAGCTTTTAATGCAGATGCAGTAAGTGAAGATGGAAAAATTGTCATCGAAATTGAAGCGGGAAGAGCAACTGAAAACAATCAATTTTTGAAAGATATTTTTCAAGCGTGCATGATGTTTGAAGTAGAGTATCTGGTAATTGCGGTAAGGAATGAATACCGAGGTCATAAAGACTTTGAAATAATATATACATTCTTAGAAACTTTATATATATCAAGTAGACTGCATCTTCCATTAAAAGGTATTTTACTAATTGGATATTAATTTTAATCATGAATATATGACAGTGGGATTTTCTCCAATATATATGTCAAGAAATAGGGTTCGTAGTTGGGATGAGGTTTCATACACTATTCAAGCGGGTGGTCGTCATGCACCTATGCACCCACAAGCCCCAAAAATGCAACTTGTAAAACAAAATGTTAGGATATTCGTCCCAGATCAAGAAAGTTTGTATCGTAGATTAAGTGTTAGAGAATGCGCAAGAATTCAAACTTTTCCAGATAATTTTATTTTCTATTATAAAAATGTTTCAGCAGGTTATAAAATGATCGGTAACGCAGTACCTGTTCGAATAGCAAATATCTTAGCAAAAAAAATATGGGATGATTTGTCAGGATTAAAAACTACCGAAAAATTACAAGGTAAGCGTAGGCAATTAATGTCAAATGCAATTGAAAATTCAGTTATTGACGTGATGTAGTCAAGCAGTTATACCATACTAAATAGAGGTTAAAAATGAGCTATAAAACCAGTTTACTAAAACTCGCTATAAAATGCGCTCCTATCAAAATAATTTTGTGGATCGCCAATATAAAACTGAAAGGCATTGCCGAATTAACAGTTTTTAGTTTTGATCTTGATGCGCGAACAGCTCACGTTCAAACACAACTTTTCGGTGAGGCAGAACCGATAGACGTTTGGGTGGATGGTTTCGGGATTATGAGCAATGGACAATCCCACCAATTTATTATTCAACAGGCAAAATCTAACAAGCCTTGGTTGAATAATATCCTAGCCCATATTGTAGGCAAAGCGTGGAAAATTCCTGCAATACCGCAATTAGCTGCTCAAATGGAGCTTATTGCCGAACTATTAAAACTCGACCATCCAGAACCGCAAGATAACTAATAAATAAACCGCCGAGGTTTTTAAAGCCTCGGCGGTTTGAGTTACTTATACAAGCTGGATTTTGCTAAAAAATTACTACGATTTGGGCTTTATTGATTAGCCCTTATTTAACTATATTTCAAGGAACAACGTGTTAAAAGCAAGTGAATTAAAAACAGGATCAGTGGTTGAAATTAATGGCGTTGCGCATATCGCTAAACAAATTGAAGTGAGAAATCCATCCTCACGCGGAGCATCGACATTATATAAAATCCGTTTTACCAATCTTAAAACGGGGCAGAAGCTGGATGAATCTTTAAAAGGCACGGATATGTTTAAAGAGCCAGATTATGCGCGGGTAAAAGTGCAGTATTCATACCAAGATGGTGATAGTTTCATTTTTATGAATAGCGACGATTACACGCCTTACGCCCTAGACCGTGAAGACATCGCTGCGCAAATCGGCTTTTTAACCGAAGGTTTAGAAGGCATTGTGGCGTTATTGGTAGACGACACTGTTATCACGATTGAATTGCCTGCTTCAGTAGTGTTAACCATCATAGAAACCGCGCCGTCTATTAAAGGTGCAACTGCGGCAGGACGCACTAAAACTGCCAAACTCAGTACAGGCATTGAGGTACAAGTACCTGAATATCTGGAGACCGATGAGCTAATCAAAGTGAACACTGAAACAGGTAAGTTTATGTCGCGGGCTTAAGTGACTGTGAAAGAATTCATTGCTGGAGTCCAAACTATGCTTTGGACACCAGCAGTTTTTTAAGCGAGATACTCATGTCGTATTTAGATCACTCACTCACCGTCCCACAAGGGAGTTTTATTCTGTACCGTTTGCCGTATCGTCCGCGTGAGTTATTACGCGCTTGGGATGCTGCGGATGAGTATGTGTTGGATACGCTTGCCGAACACTCATTTACCACGAATGATCGTGTGTTGATTGTTAATGATACTTTCGGCGCGTTGGCAGTGACCTTAAATCAGACTAATCCCCAATCGTTGTCTGACTCCTATTTATCACAGCAAGCGACACGGCTTAATCTGCTACACAATAATCTGCCTGAACAATCCGTTAAATTGGCACACAGTTTGGAAAAATTAAACGGCGTGTTTACTTGTGTGGTGATTAAAGTACCGAAAACACTGGCATTATTGGAAGACCAATTAATACGCTTACGCCCACACTGTTGTCCTGATACAAAAATTATTGTCGCAGGTATGGTTAAAGCATTACCGTCTTCGGTGTGGAAATTGTTGGAACGCTTGTTAGGTCAAACCAGTACCTCGTTAGCCAAGAAAAAAGCACGGCTTATTTTTGTCACCTTTGATGAAAACTTGGTGATTCCAAGCAACCCCTATCCCATTGAATATCAGCTAGAAAATACCGATTATTGGCTAAGCAATCATGCCAATGTATTTTCGCGTGATCATCTCGACATCGGCACACGGTTTTTCCTACAGCATCTACCCATTAAACCTAAGGCGACAGATATTATTGATTTGGCGTGTGGTAATGGTGTAGTTGGCTTGATTGCCGCCGAACGTAATCCTAATGCAACCCTATATTTTGTTGATGAATCATTTATGGCAGTTGCCTCTGCTCAGGAAAATTTTTATCGGGCATTTGGCAAAACACGCGCGGCAGATTTTCAAGTCGGTGATGGTTTAAGCGACTTTACTGAACGATCAACTGATTTGATTTTATGTAATCCACCCTTTCATCAACAAAACACTATTGGCGATCAGATTGCCATCCAGTTATTTAAACAGGCGAAAAAAATATTGAAACAAGGCGGCGAATTATGGGTGATAGGTAATCGCCATTTAGCCTATCATCAAGACCTTAAACGACTGTTCGGTAACTGCACAGTGATAGCAAGTAATGCTAAATTTGTAATTTGGCAGGCTATTAATTAACACTGTCTCGATACGCACCTTGTACCTTATGCCTTATTTCTATAGAATTCCCCCACCTAAACTCACCTTCACAATTCCCAGACACTCTCGCTATGGATTTAAAATTTCTCGACTTTGAACAACCTATCGCTGAACTAGAAGCAAAAATACAAGAATTGCGCAACGTGCAGTCTGATAACAACATCAATATTTCTGACGCACTAAGACAGCTAGAGGATAGAAGTCAAGCATTGACTGAGTCTATTTTTGCCAATTTATCAGACTGGCAAATATCCCAAGTTTCAAGACACCCAGGAAGACCTTACACGCTGGATTATGTTGAACGCTTATTCACCGAATTTCACGAACTACACGGCGATAGAGCCTACGCTGATGATCCTGCCATTGTGTGTGGTTTGGCGCGTCTCGACGGACAAGCGGTGATGATAATCGGGCATCAAAAAGGACGTGATACCAAAGAAAAAATTTATCGCAACTTTGGTATGCCCCGCCCTGAAGGTTATCGTAAAGCCTTGCGTGTGATGAAAATGGCAGAACACTTTGGATTGCCTATCTTATGTTTAATTGATACCCCAGGTGCATACCCTGGTATCGGCGCGGAAGAACGTGGACAAAGTGAAGCGATTGCCAGAAATTTATTTGAAATGGCAAAACTCAAAACCCCGATTATCTGTACTATTATCGGTGAAGGCGGTTCAGGGGGCGCGTTAGCGATAGGCGTGGGTGATCGCTTAATTATGTTGGAATACAGCACTTATTCGGTTATTTCTCCCGAAGGCTGCGCTGCAATTTTATGGAAAACTCCAGAAAAAATCCCTAATGCAGCAGAAGCAATGGGCATTACCTCTGACCGTATTCGTGAACAAGGTTTCTTAGATGAGGTGGTTAGAGAGCCTCTAGGCGGTGGTCATCGTGACTTTGAAACTATTTCAGCCAATTTAAAAGAAGTCTTGTTGCGTCATTTAGCAGAATTACAACAACAAACGCTAGACGAACTACTGGAAAAACGCTATCAACGTATAATGGATTTTGGCGTGTTTACTGACGTTTAGCGGGAAATCTATCTCTGGTTAAACACTCCTTTTTTTATACTGCCCTTTAAACTTTGCTACGCGTAAAAAATATGTTTAATCTGATAAAGTCATTGTTTGACATCTGCCAGCTCAAAAAAGCACCGCAGGATTTGCCACACTCCATCAATTTACTGAAAATAGTGCTTATTGCCAATCTTTTAGTCAATTTTTTGCAATCAAATCTCAGTATTTACTGGTTTAGTGCGTTATTGAAAGCCGTTGTTGGCGTGTTACTCATTGGAGGTTTTGGCTGGATTAGTTTGTTTTTTAGTCGAAAAATGCCGCGATTTTATCAAACAACGACTGCTTTATTAGGCACAGATACGCTAATTGGGGTTTTTATGTTACCCGTCATTGCTACCATGAGCCTTGGTCAAGGTGGGACATTGGCATTTTTGCTGATGATCGCTTTAATTATTTGGTATTGGATAATAACTGGGCATATCATGCGTAACGCGCTGGAAGAAAGCCTTAGTTTTGGTTTGGGTCTGGCATTTTTATACCTACTGGTATCTTATTGGGTAACGGCTGTTATTGTTTCCTGATGCTATCGTTATAAGGAGAAATTAATGAATAGTTACAAACATATATTACTGGCGGTGGATTTTTTTGAACAGTGTGATCCCGTCATTCATCGCGCTCAAGAACTAGCTGCTCGTTATCAGGCAAAACTCAGCATTGTTCATGTGGTCGATAGTTTGCCAATTACCGATGCGGGTTATGGTGCGGATATTCCTTTTAATCTGGACTTAACTGCCGAGCTGATGGCAAATGCAAAAACCCGATTAGCGACACTTGCCAAACAACTGGCGATTGCCGACAATGATCAATGGTTAGAAATGGGTAGTCCTAAAACAGAAATTATCCGTATCGCCATAGAAAATAAAGTCGATTTAATTATTGTTGGCTCTCATGGTCGGCATGGATTGGCTTTATTGCTAGGGTCAACGGCTAACGGTGTTTTGCATTATGCACCGTGTGACGTATTAGCAGTACGTTTGCAAGATACACAATAATAATTATAAAAATAACACAGGATATATACATGATTGGACATATCGAAAGCTACGATCCCGAAACCCAATCGGGTGTCATTAAAAGTGAAGAACAATTTTTTGCCTTTGATTTGCAAGGCTGGCAACTCAATGTTCCACCCGACCAAGGCGACGATGTTTACTTCGATGCAAACGACACCACCGCCATGAACATCAAATTAGTGGGTGCTTATTTAGAGCCACCCAAAGCCGTCAAATACAAATATGTGGCTGCCACCTTAGCATTGCTGTTAGGTTTTACAGGAGCGCACCGATTTTATTTAGGTTTTTCGCTCCCGTTTGAATGGAAATGGAATAGGTTTTATACCTTGGGTTTTGCACAACTCGCTCTCACCGCGCTCACTGTAGGCTATGGCGCGTTGTGGGGATTTATAGATGCCGTATTACTTTTCGCAGGACACATCAATAAAGACGCTAAAGGTCGTCCGTTAAAATAGTGCAGATAAATTTGATTTGTGTCGGAAATCGTATGCCTAGCTGGGTGCAGCAAGGCTACGATGAATATGCCAAACGTTTACCGCGTGAATGTGAACTGGTACTGAAAGAAATTCCCGCTGGTAAACGCGGCAAAAATACCGACATTGCCCGCATAGTCAAAGAAGAAGGTGAACGCATGATTGCCGCTATGCCTCAAGGCACTCATGTGTTGAGCTTAGACATTCCAGGTAAACCGTGGACAACCCCCGAATTAGCACAATCCATGCAGCGTTGGTTAGCAAGCGGTCAATCAGTCTCTTTACTCATCGGCGGCCCCGAAGGTTTAGCCGATGAAGTCAAGCAACTGGCGCGTGAATCATGGAGCTTATCAAAACTCACTTTCCCCCATCCACTGGTGCGTATTATCGTCGCTGAACAGCTTTATCGCGCGTGGAGCATTCTGCATAATCACCCTTATCATCGTTGAACCGCACTTATCCACTTGTGTGACTATCGGTAAAAATAAGGCACTGGGTTATAATACTACCTGCGACTGATTTTATTTGTCAGCAGAGTTTAGGATTAATCAGCTTCTTGTAATTTAAGTGGCATACTGTTTGGATCATTAAACAGCCACTATTGCCTGTCTTTTCATAACGTAAACTAAAAATATTATGAGTAAATTAAATTTGATAACGCGGTTTTTGTTGAGTCTTATAGTGCTTATATCCGTTGCTGGTTGTGCGGGTAGCAAAGTGACTGAAAGTACGGGTGAATATTTTGATGATTCAATGATAACCACCAAAGTTAAAGCGGCTATTTTGGGTGATTCCAGACTCAAACTGCTAGACATCACCGTGACGACCTTCAAAGGCGCGGTACAACTCAGCGGCTTTGTTAATTCCAGCGATGTTGCAACAAGAGCTGTACAGGTGGTAAGAACCGTTAAAGGGGTTAGAGTCGTCAATAACAGCCTAGTTATAAAATGATTAACAAACTGTAGTGGGCGGATTGATTAAATCCGTCCGCGCGTACTGATAAGCGCGGTGTCACACAACAACTCAGCAGCAAAATAAAATCTATGGCTAACACGCCGATTCCCCTCCTCCCCATTCCGCAAAACAAGCAACAAAGCATTCTCTGGGCTGGCTTAACAGGTTGTGCTGAATCCTTGGCATTAGCCAATGCCATAGACCAAGAAAAGCGTTTATTTGTCATTGTCACTCCCGACAATCAGATTGCTCTACAGCTTATCCAAGAATTGGCGTTTTTTTTACAGCAACAATATCCAATACTGCATTTTCCAGACTGGGAAACCTTGCCTTACGATGTATTTTCACCGCTGCCTGAAATTATTTCCGAACGTTTAAAAACATTGGTGTTGTTGCCCGAAGTCAAGCGTGGCGCGTTGGTGGTGTCGGTCAACACACTGATGCACAAACTCGCACCACGCGAACACGTTTTAGCCAATAGTTTTGCGATAAAAGTCGGTGATGTGTTTAATCTGGAACTTAACCGCTTGAAGTTGGAAAGTGTCGGTTATCAATGTGTGTCTCAAGTTTACAGTCATGCTGAATTTGCGATACGCGGTGCAATTATCGATATATTCCCGATGGGCAGTAACACGCCGTTTCGCATCGAGTTATGGGATGAAGAAATCGATACCATACGGACATTTGATCCTGAAACCCAGTTATCCTTAGAAAAAATCGACCAGATTCAATTATTTCCAGCGCACGAATTTCCGTTTACTGATGAGTCTATCAAACACTTTCGGCAATCGTTTCGCGACTATTTCCCCAATGCCAGTGCGAAAAACACCCTGTATGTTGATGTCAGCAAAGGCATAACTCCCAACGGCATTGAATATTACCTGCCGTTATTTGTCGAACGCACTGCAACCTTATTCGATTATTTGCCACAAACCGCTGTGTTGGTATTGCCAGAAACCTTTAATGATTATAGCCGTGCATTTTACAGCGAAGCCGAAGAGCGTTTTGAACAACGAAAATATGATATTGAACGCCCGTTACTTAAACCAGAATTGTTATTTTTATCAGCGGATGAAATAGCCCAAACAGTTGATAATTTCGCGCGTATTGTATTAGCCAATCCTGTTGCCGATGACACACGCCCTGCCCTAGCCGATTTAATCATCAACGCCAAACTGCCAGAACCAGCCCATGCCTTACAGCAATTTGTCCAAGACTTTCAGGGCAAAATTCTGTTTGTTGCTGAATCCGCAGGACGCAGAGAAGTCTTAGCTGATAAATTAAGAAGCTATAAAATCACCACCAAACAGGTCGATAATTGGCAAGGTTTTTTAAAATCCACCAGCTCACCGTGTTTGCTAGTTGCACCGATAGACCAAGGTGTAGTGCTGGACTCACCCAGCATTGCCATTATCACCGAAAACCAACTGTCCAATGAAAAAGTTGAGCAACGCCGCAGACGACGAAAATCAGCCGCACGAGAGCTGGAAAATATCGTCAATAATCTCAATGAATTGAGCATTGGCTCACCTGTAGTGCATCAAGAACACGGTGTTGGGCGTTATTTAGGATTACAGACACTAACCGTCGGCGGCATTACCAGCGAATTTTTAATGCTGGAATATGCCAACAAAGACAAACTCTATGTTCCCGTCGCCTCCTTACACGTTATCAGTCGCTACACGGGTATGAATCCCGAAGACGCACCGTTACACAAATTAGGCGGTGATGCGTGGCAAAAACTCAAGAAAAAAGCCATCGAACGTATTCATGACGTGGCGGCTGAATTATTGGAAATTCACGCCAAACGTGCGGTTAAACAAGGTCACGCTTTTAGTATTGATGATGACGAGTACCAAGCCTTTGCCGATGCGTTTCCGTTTGAAGAAACCCCAGACCAACAATCCGCTATCGAAGCCATTTTAAAAGACATGGTCAGTCCGCAACCAATGGACAGGGTTATTTGCGGCGATGTCGGTTTTGGTAAAACCGAAGTATCAATGCGAGCGGCATTTATCGCAGTACAAAATGGCAAACAAGTCGCGGTATTAGTGCCAACCACGCTATTGGCACAACAACATTATCAGAATTTTCAAGATCGATTCGCTGATTGGGCGATAAAAGTAGAAGTGCTGTCACGGTTTGTCAGCCCCAAACAGCAAAAACAACTTGCTGAACAACTGGCGCAAGGGCAAATTGACATTATCATCGGCACACACGCGCTGTTATCCAAAGAGCTGAAATACAAAGCACTAGGTTTAGTCGTTATTGATGAAGAACACCGTTTTGGAGTACGCCAAAAAGAACACTTTAAAAAAATGCGTCATGAACTGGATATGCTCACTCTGACCGCCACACCGATTCCAAGAACGCTGAACATGGCAATGGCAGGACTACGCGACATTTCCATTATTGCCAGTCCGCCGCCCAATCGCCACGTTATCAAAACCTTCATCAGCGAATGGGTAGATTCACAAATCAAAGAAGCCTGTTTGCGCGAAATAAAACGTGGAGGGCAGGTGTTTTTCCTGCATAACGATGTTAAAAGCATGGACAAAATGGCGCGTGAACTCGCGGCGTTAATTCCCGAAGCGCGTATAGAATCGGCACATGGACAAATGCCAGAACGTGAACTGGAACGTATCATGCGGGATTTTTATCACCAGCGTTTTAACCTGCTGTTGTGTTCGACTATTATTGAAAGCGGCATTGATATACCCAGTGCCAACACCATCATCATCAACCGCGCTGATAAATTGGGTTTAGCGCAATTGCATCAACTACGCGGTCGAGTCGGACGTTCACATCACCGCGCTTACGCTTACTTTATCGTGCCGCCTAAATCGTTAATGAGCAAAGACGCGCAAAAACGCCTAGAAGCCGTCGAAGCCTCTGGAGAATTAGGCGCGGGATTTATGCTGTCCTCGCATGATATGGAAATACGCGGCGCGGGTGAATTATTAGGTGATGAACAAAGCGGGCAAATTCAAGAAATCGGTTTCACTCTGTACAGCGAATTATTAGAACGTGCGGTCACTGCCTTAAAATCAGGCAAACAACCCGAACTCGACACGCCTATGGACAGAGGCGCGGAAGTGGATTTACAAGCCGCCGCGTTAATTCCCGAAGATTATCTGCCCGATGTCCACCTGCGTTTAGTGCTGTACAAACGCATCTCCAACACTGAAACCGCCGCTGATTTGCGCGAGCTACAAATTGAAATGATCGACCGTTTTGGCTTATTACCCGAACCTGTCAAAACCTTATTCAGCATCACCGAACTCAAACAACAAGCGCAATCGCTAGGCATCAAAAAAATAGAAGCCAACGCCAACGGTGGACGCATTATTTTCACCGCCCAACCCAACATCAACGCCGAACAGCTTATTCATTTAATTCAAACCCAAGCGCAAGTTTATAAATTTGATGGTGCGGATAAATTACGCTTTATTCAAAACTTCACCAGCGTTGAACAAAAAGTAAGTTTTATTACCGAGTTATTGCAAAAGCTAAGTACATAGTCGTAAATGAGGCAAAGCTTATCTAGTTACACGTTGCTTGCTTGTTGGTAATCTATCCCTATAATCAAGCGTCCGTATTTAATAATATAGAAGGGGTTAGTAATGCCAAGTGATGCAGCAAAAAGAATGTATGAAGTCTTATTAGTAGAAGTTAATAATGGTCTTGTGGGGAAAATAACATTCAAAATGAATACAATAGAATTTGAAATAAACAGCAAAGACGGTATAGGTGGACATATACAGGAATGGCTTGAAAAATGGATGGTAGAAAATGGAATTATTTATAGCTCTCCTTCCAATTCTCAATCATTTCCAGATTTTTTTCTCCACAATCCTCATGACAATAAAACATCCTTACTAGAAATAAAATGTTTTGATATGAATGCAGGTGCTAATTTTGATATTGCAAACTTTCAATCTTATTGTCAATCATTAGCTACTAATCCAGAAAGAATTTATTCTGACTATTTAATTTTTGGTTATATTTTAAATGAAGGAAAATTAATTATTAAAAATATCTGGTTAAAGAAAATCTGGGAGATTTGTTGTTCCAGTGAACGGTTTCCATTAAAAACACAAGTTAAGCGCGACGTTATTTATAATATTAGACCTGCATCGTGGTACGCAGCTAACCCAACTTACAAACCCTTTAAAACTAAAGATGAATTTGTTAAAGCGTTGTATGAGACCGAAGAAATGTATTTAAAAAGAGTTTCTGAAAACAAAGGTGTTTATTTGGTCAATAAACTACTTTAATAATCTTAGTGCTACTGATTTGACCACGGGTACAACAACTGTATTTCCTATTAAATCATATAATTTTTTATTAGGAATATTAGATTGATAACTATCTGGAAATCCAAAAAATCGTAAGCATTCTTTATCGGATAATCTTCTTATTCCTTCACCATCTACCACACCTATTCTATCAACCTCAGTGGCAACTAACGTATTTGCGATGTCTTTTGGATGTAAAATCTCATTAAACTCAAAGCTTAATTTTCCTGTTACGATATTATAACCTTTATCTTTACTTGTATCTGGATGGCGTTTATTTTTTCCATCAATGGTCATTATATCTTTTGGATGCTCTAGCTTGACATAACCTTTTCTTTCTAAATCAGATAATAGATTTTTGAGTTGTTCAGCGGGAATATCTGTGCAAAACGAGGAAATTTCATGTAATGTAAGCGGCATTCCATCCATCCATGTAATGCCTTTTAATTTTGCCCAGTGTTTTTTTCTTCTTTCGCGTAAAAGGCGTTCTAATATTATTTTTTGATGATTATTAATTTCGCCTTTTATTGCTATATCCCAACTGTGAATATTGTCGTTACCTCCGCGCTTATCTTTAATAGCCTTTCCTTTAAGTTCATCCACATTATAATGTTTTAATAATTTCTCAATAAAATCAGTTGTCATTGTTGGCAATCCCTGTTCTAAAATATCGCCAATTTTACTTTTTCTAAAATTAAAGTTTTCTAAATTTGGTTCGGTTATTAAATGACCTATTATAAAAACTCTTTTTCTTGTTTGAGGAACCCCAAAATTTGCAGCATCTAATACTTTCCATGTAACTTTATAATTTAAATCCTTTATCGTATTTAAAATGGTTCTTAATGTTCTACCTATTTCATCGGTTTTACATACTTTATCATGCGTTACAAAGCCATCGACATTTTCAAGAATAAAGCCTTTTGGTTTTTTTTCTTTTAAAATCCTAGCCACATCAAAAAATAATGTTCCTCTTATATCATCAAACCCTAGTTGTTTTCCTGCTGTACTGAATGCTTGACATGGAAAACCTGCTAACAAATAATCAAAATCTGGAATATCACTCGCGTTTATTTGTGTAATATCTCCATGAATATGATTTTCATTAAAATTATATTTATATATATCTATCGCATGTGGCTTTATCTCTGAGGAAAAAACACATTCATGACTTAATCCAAGTTCATCACACGCTTGGCTAAATCCCAACCTAATTCCACCCATACCTGCAAATAAATCTATATACTTAACTTTTGACACGTTTCTGAATTTCTCTTTATGTATTATGAAGGGTTCATTTTAACAAAATATAAGCAGAGGTTCCAGTAAATAAACACGGTAAGCGCGTGGCACAGTTTTGAAACTGTGGTTACAATTGCTTAATTTGAACGATCACTATAAGCTAATTTTAGCCCTTGATGAATATGAAGAACGGCATCATTTATTACAAGCCAACCCAGTTAAAAGCATTTGATCGAGTGTATTTGGATTAGATATTGTAGGCGCGATTTCAATCACGCCCACATTACAGGCTATTTTTCCAAATAGGTATAAGCCGTTAATCCAGCTAGTAGTTCGTGTTCATACTCGTGTTGTTCGCGTTTACTGAGTTGGCTATTTTCTAGCTTTTCACGGTAAGCGATTTTTAATTCTTCGGTGCTGATGTGGACATAATCCAATAAATCAGCCACATCTTCGCCTTCTTGCAAATCATAAAAATGGTAGCCGTCATCATCGAGTTCGATGTTGATGGAATGGGTATCACCGAATAAATTGTGCATATCACCTAGAATTTCTTGATACGCGCCGACCATAAAAAAGCCGATAAGATAGGGTTGATTGTTGTCAATAACATGGGTTGGCAGGGTATGTTCAATATTTTGCCCATCGATATATTGATCGATACTACCATCAGAATCACAGGTTAAATCTTGCAACACAGCGCGGCGCGTGGGTTGTTCGTTCAAACGGTGTATCGGCATAATGGGGAAAATTTGATCGATACCCCAAATATCAGGCAACGATTGAAACAGCGAGAAATTGCAGAATACTTTATCGGCTAATTTTTCATTGAGTTCTTGCAGGATGGTCGCTTCGCTTTGATTAGTAGGATTAAGTTGAGTTTTAATCTGCTGACACACTAGCGAGTAGCTATTTTCTGCTTTTGCCAATTCGGTGATGCTTAATTTATCTTGGGTAAATTGCGCTCGCGCCTCGGACAAAGCAAATTGGGCATCGTGGTAATGTTCAACTGAATTGGGATTATCGGGTAAGGCCGACAGTTCTGCTTGATTGCTATAAACCGATTCTATGTCGGTGACATTGGTGATGAGTACCGCATGATGGGCAGTTAACGCTCTGCCTGATTCGGTGATAATATCGGGTTGTGGCACTTGTTTTTCCGCGCATAGTTCGGCAAAACTGCGGACGATATTTTGGGCGTATTCATCCAAACTGTAGTTAATAGACGATTCACGGCGTGAGCGGCTACCGTCATAATCCACCCCTAAACCACCCCCTGCATCGACAATTTTGATGTTCGCCCCTAAGCGACGTAATTCCACATAAAACTGCCCCGCTTCTTTTAAGGCGATTTTTATATCGTGAATATTGGCAATTTGTGACCCCATGTGAAAGTGCATGAGTTTTAAGGTGTCGAACAAATCCGCTTGTTTGAGGCGTTCAATTAGTTGCAATACGTCATGGGCATGAAAACCGAATTTAGATTTTTCACCACCGCTGTTTTGCCATTTACCCGCGCTAATACTGGATAGACGAATACGCACACCTAACTGTGGTTTAACATTAAGCTTTGCCGCTTCTTCGATAATAACTTCCAGCTCTTGCGGTTTTTCAATGACTAGATATAAATCTAATCCCATTTTCAAACCAATCAATGCTAAACGTATATAAGCGCGGTCTTTGTAGCCATTACACACCACTACGCCTTTTTTGGATAACGCCATAATGACCAATAATTCTGGCTTGCTACCTGCTTCCAGCCCAATATTGTCAGCGGCTAAAATACCTTCTACCACTTTGCGTTGCTGATTAACTTTAATGGGATAAACAGGCGTGTAGCTACCTTGATAATTGTGCTGTACACAGGCTTTGGCAAATGCGTTTTGTAGGCGTTTTACACGATCTTTTAAAATATCAGTAAAGCGCACCAACACAGGCAACGATAGATTTTTATCATTGAGTGATAAGGCTATCTCATATAAATCTAGCTCTACCGATTGTTCAGAACTCGGTTTAACGCAGACATGACCTTTGGCATTAATGGCAAAATAACCATCTCCCCAATTATCAATGGCATAGGTTTGGGCTGATTGCTGAATAGTCCACGTTTTTAAATTCACTTTTTGACTCCGTTATGTCAGGTCGTTGACGATGTCACCATTATAGGCTGTGTTGGTGACATTCCAGTGAACACCGCGTATTTAATTGTTAGATACCAGCATCTAAAAATATCGATTCTATGTTATCGCTATTTTCTTTATGATGGTTCAATGGGTGCAAGTTTTGCTTGCACGCGCAACGGCTATTTAATCAATCCAGCAAGAGGACACACACATGAGTTTTTATGCAAATAATGCACTGAGTATTGGCAATACCCCGCTCGTTAAATTAAATCGAATTACTGACAATGCCCCTGCCACTATTCTGGCAAAAATTGAAGGGCGTAATCCTGCTTATTCAGTCAAATGCCGTATTGGTGCCGCCATGATAGCCGATGCAGAACAACGTGGTTTGTTGGGTGTAGGCAAAGAACTGATAGAACCCACTAGCGGTAATACGGGCATTGCCTTAGCGTTTGTGGCGGCGGCAAAAGGTATTCCATTAACGCTAACCATGCCAGAAACCATGAGTATCGAACGGCGTAAATTATTGGCGACCTTTGGCGCGAAACTCATTCTCACCGAAGGCGCGAAAGGCATGAACGGTGCGATTGCCAAAGCCGAAGAAATCGCCGCATCAGAACCTGACCGTTATGTATTATTGCAACAGTTCAAAAATCCAGCTAATCCCGCCATTCATTTTGACACTACAGGCCCTGAAATCTGGCGCGATACCGACGGTCAAATTGATGTATTAGTGTCAGGCGTAGGCACAGGCG
>CAIUVX010000168.1 GCA_903902705.1 uncultured Methylococcales bacterium | reverse complement strand
TTGCCAATACAGAACTCGCTTTTCAAAATGAAGAAAAAGAAAAACGAGCCTCTGAATTAATCATTGCCAATGCAGAACTTGTCTTTCAAAACACAGAAAAAGAAAAACGAGCCGCCGAATTAATCATTGCCAATACAGAACTCGCTTTTCAAAATGAAGAAAAAGAAAAACGAGCCTCTGAATTAATCATTGCCAATGCAGAACTCGCTTTTCAAAATGAAGAAAAAGAAAACCGTGCCGCCGAATTAATCATTGCCAATACAGAACTCGCTTTTCAAAATGCAGAAAAAGAAAACCGTGCCGCCGAATTAGTCATCGCCAATGCAGAACTTGTCTTTCAAAACGCAGAAAAAGAACAGCGAGCCGCTGAATTAGTTGCCATAAACAGCGAACTACGCATCGCTGCTACTGTGTTTGAATCGCAGGAAAGCATGATGGTAACTGTGCAAACTCTGTAATTCTGCGAGTCAATCACGCCTTCACTCTCCTCAGCGGTTATTCCGCTAAAGAAGTCATTGGTAAGAACCCGCGACTGCTACGATCGGGTCGTCATGATGCCAGCTTTTATGTCGCTATGTGGGAGTCTATTAAACGCACTGGCGGTTGGAAAGGCGAAATTTGGAATCAGAGTAAGTCGGGAAATATCTATCCAGAATATATGCGTATTACTGCGGTACAAGATAAGAACAATTTAGTCACCCATTATGTCAGTACTTCCACTGATATTGGAATTACTAAGTCGGCACTGGCAGAAGTTGAACAGCTGGCTTTTTACGACTCACTTACGAAGCTGTCTAATCGGCGATTACTTTGGGAGAGGTTAAAGCTGATATTGACAACCAGTTATCATAGTAATCAAAAAGCCGCGCTATTGTTTATTGATATAGATCATTTCAAAGCTTTAAACGACACATTAGGGCATGAGATTGGTGACTTATTGTTACAACAAGTCGCGCAACGCCTGAGTTCTTGTGTCCGTGAAGATGACACCGTTGCCCGTTTGGGTGGCGATGAATTTGTCGTGCTACTCACTAATTTGGGTACACGAATTCGTGAAGCAACGATGCTGGCTGATGTTATTGGTCATGAAATTTTGAGAGTACTTAGTCAGCCCTACCAATTGGGTATACACAATTATCAGGGTAGTTCTAGTATCGGTGCGACCGTATTCAATTATGCGAGTGGCGATAAGAAAAACAATATATTAAGGCAGGCAGATATTGCCATGTATGTCGCCAAGGATTCAGGACGTAATGCCCTGCGTTTTTTTGACCCGCAAATGCAGATTAATATCGATGCGCGGGTTGTATTGGAAGCTGACTTGCGCCTAGCTCTAGCAGAAAACCAGTTCGAGCTGTATTACCAAGCACAAAGCACTCATGAGGGTCGCATTGTCGGTGCAGAAGCCTTAATTCGCTGGCAACATCCACGACGGGGTTTAATTTTTCCTGATGCGTTTATTCCACTGGCTGAAGACGTTGGCTTGATAATCCCTATCGGGCGATGGGTTTTGCAGACAGCCTGCACTCAGCTAAAAATCTGGGCAGACAATGCTCATACCCAACATTTGCAACTGGCGGTCAACGTCAGTGTGCAACAGTTCCATCAGGCTGACTTTGTCACCCAAGTACAGCAAATACTCAGCAACACTGCCATCAACCCCGCACGGCTTAAGCTAGAACTCACAGAAAGTCTTGTCATTGATAGTGTGAGTGACACTGTTGTAAAAATGCACACACTCAAGGAAATGGGGGTGCGCTTTTCGATGGATGATTTTGGCACAGGTTTTTCATCCCTGAATTATTTAACCCGACTGCCACTTGACCAACTCAAAATTGACAAGTCCTTCGTTCAAAATATCGGCGTAAAACCCTCCGATATGATGATTATACAAACCATCATTAACTTGGTTCACAATTTAAACATGGAAGTGATCGCTGAAGGTGTGGAAACTGAGGAACAACGTGCTTTCTTGGAAGATAATAATTGCCTGCTTTATCAAGGTTATCTGTTCAGTAAGCCCGTGCCAATTGCGCAGTTTGAAGCATTAGTTCAGAAAATTGAACCAACGCCTGAAATGAATGGGTAGCTTGGATTGCCGTCTTTTTGGCAAGCCAACATTATCTGGTTTCGTTGGATTATAAAAGAGCCGCTGCCCAAGATTTAAAAGCCATTCTGTCACCATAAACCCTATGTTGTATAAGACTCTGCATCATCAAAAACATCGTACAAAACCATAGATTGAGAAAATGCGGTAAAATACTTAAAAAGTACCCACTCAACCAAGGTAAATAAACAACATTATGACTATTTCACTCACTGAAACTGCGGCAACGCAGATTAAAAAACAACTGGAAAAACGCGGAGCAGGGGTTGGTTTAAAATTGGGCGTAAAAAAATCGGGTTGCTCAGGTTACGCTTATGTATTGGATTACGCCGATAAACTCAATGAGGATGACGCGGTATTTGAAGACTTCGGCGTTAAAGTCATCGTCTCTGTCAGTGATCTTGAAATTATTGACGGTATCGAACTGGATTATCGCCGCGAAGGTATTAATGAAGCCTTCCAATTTAATAATCCAAATGTCAAAGGTACTTGTGGCTGTGGCGAAAGCTTTTCTGTCAGCTAATTAAAAAACAAGCCTTATCCACGAAAAGCACGAAAGACACAAAAAATTCTTCGTGGAGTCCAAAACAAGTTTTGGACGATTTTAACCAGTCCAAGTCATGCCTTGGACTCCACTATATTTTCGTGCTTTCGTGTCTTTCGTGGATAAAACACACTCCCCCTATTCAAAAGAATCTAAACCATGCCCCTACTCCGTTTATCAAACATCTCCATCGCCTTTGGCACTCACTCTCTATTAACTAATGCTGAATTTCAACTCGACGCAGGCGAACGTGTCGGTTTATTGGGTCGTAATGGCGAAGGCAAATCCACGCTGATGAAAATCATCGCGGGCAACATCCACGCCGATCACGGCGACATCTGGCGACAACCTGAATTAAAACTCGCGTGGTTAGAGCAATCCCCAGACCTGCCCGATGATGCCACAATTTATGACGCAGTCGCCGCAGGTCTAGGCGAATTGGGCGAATGGATTACCCGTTATCACCATTTGTCGATGACGATGGATTATGAAGACGAAAAAGCCCTTAATGAACTGGGCGACTTACAACACAAACTGGAAGCGCAAAACGGCTGGCATTTTCAACAACGCGTTGAAAACACGTTGAGCAAACTGGATTTACCACCCGACTTAAAAATTAACAGCTTATCAGGTGGTTGGAAACGCCGCGTTGCCCTCGCAAAAGCCCTAGTCATCGAGCCAGAAGTCTTATTATTAGACGAACCAACCAACCATTTAGACTTTGAATCCATCACTTGGCTAGAAGAACAACTGATGAACTTTCAAGGCGCGGTGTTATTCGTCACTCATGACCGTGCTTTTTTACAAAAACTCGCCACCCGTATTATCGACTTAGACCGAGGCAATCTCGTGTCATGGCAGGGCAGCTATGACGACTACCTACGCCGCAAAGCCGCCGCTTTAGAAGACGAAGCCAACCAAAACGCCGAATTTGACAAAAAACTCGCCGATGAAGAAGTCTGGATTAGACAAGGCGTAAAAGCCCGCCGCACTCGCAATGAAGGGCGCGTGAGAGCCTTAGAAGCCCTACGCGCCGAACGCGCCCAACGCCGTAACACCCAAGGCACGGCGAAAATGGCATTAGAAACAGGCGATAAATCAGGCAAAAAAGTCATTGAAGTCACCGATGTCAATTTTGGCTATGGCGACAAAACCATCATTAAAAACTTCTCCACCCTCATCCAACGTGGCGATAAAATTGGCTTAGTCGGTGCAAATGGTGCGGGTAAATCCACGCTATTAAAACTGTTACTGAAAGAATTAGAACCCACCAGCGGCACAGTCGAACAAGGCACACGCCTAGAAATTGCCTACTTCGACCAACTACGCGACCAACTCGATCCCAACATGACCGTTGTTGATACCGTCGCCGATGGCAATGATTTTGTCGAAATCGCAGGCAACAGACGACACGTCATGTCCTATCTGGGGGATTTTCTATTCGCCCCCGCCAGAGCGCGTTCACCCGTCAAAAGTTTATCGGGGGGCGAAAAAAACCGCTTACTACTCGCCCGATTATTCACCAAACCCGCTAACCTTATCGTCATGGACGAACCCACCAACGACCTAGACCTAGAAACTCTGGAGTTATTGGAAGAAAAATTAGTCGATTTTTCAGGCACACTATTAATCGTCAGTCATGACCGCGCCTTTCTCGACAACGTCGTCACCAGCGTATTTGTACTTGATGGCACAGGCGACGTAGAAGAATTTGTCGGTGGTTACAGCGACTGGTTGGCATACAGCACCGCCCAAAAACAAGCCCAGCTTAAAAAGACTAGCGATGCGCCCAAAAAAGAAAAACCCGTTGCAACCGCACCAGCATCTGCAAAAAAGAAAAAACTCAGCTTCAAAGAACAACAAGAACTCAACAGCCTCCCTGTATTAATTGACGAACTAGAAGCCAAACAAGCGGCACTCACCGAACAAACCGCCGCCCCCAGCTTCTACAAACAAGATAAAAAAGCCGTCGCCAAAACCCTAGACGAACTCAACGCCCTAGAGACCACCCTAGAACAAACCTACGCCCGCTGGAACGAATTAGAAGCCCGCGCAGAAGAAAATACCGAATAATCATTGCTACAAACGGCAAATTACATTATTCTTGTCGGTCTTTCGTAAGCAACGACGAAAACGAAATAAGGAGAGATGGCCGAGTGGTCGAAGGCGCACGCCTGGAAAGTGTGTATACGGCAACGTATCGAGGGTTCGAACCCCTCTCCCTCCGCCAAATACAAAAACCCGCAAGCTGATTGGCTTAGCGGGTTTTTTATTGCCTGGTGAAATGCGATTGTATTGTTCAGTCAGAAAACCACATATCTATCGATATTTCGTTGTTTATAAGATAAACTTCACAAAAATTTAATATCAAGATGCTACAAATCACACAAATTGAGTCAGAAAAATGTCTTATTCTATGCAAACCAGCTTTTTTAAAAATAATCTACTGAGATAATATGTCAGTTAATGATAACTCCCCTATCAGTATTTTTTATCTTACAGCCGCAGAGATTCAGCAGTTTGTAAACAATTGCATACTAATCTTGAGTTACAAGGATTAGATGTCAAAATTGATGATGAGGATATTTCCATTGGGGAAAATATTAAAGAGACGATTGCAGAATTAATTAAGAATTCTGATTGTTCAATTGTTGTGATTTCTGAAAATAGTTTGCAATCGACTTGGGTGATTTGGGAAATACAGCAGCGGCAGGAATTAGCAAACTCAACAATAATTCCTGTTCATTTAGATAAATCCTATTTAGATGATGACTATATTAAAAACATTGATCAGAAATTACAAAACGATATCCATCATTTAGGTGATGAAATTTCAGCCTCATTTAAGAATAATACACCCGCAAAACACTTAATAAGAAAAGCGGAAAGTTTATTAGAATTCAAAAGCACTCTCAGTTCTGTAATTGATTTCATTCGCTCTAATAAAGCGGCTGATTTAAGAGTAGAAAACTATGTTGACGATTTTACAAAGTTGTACAAATCCATTACGAGTGAACAACAACTTAAAAATCAAGCTATCAATATCGAACCTCTTATTGAAAATTCTGATTTAAAAAATAGCTTACTTAAAAATGTTATTATTCATCCTAGCCAAACAATAACATACCTAAATTATTTATTGTGTGATGCGAAAAAATTGGCAGGTAAATACATTGATTTATCTGCCACTACAATAAAAGAACTTGTTCCCTCCCCCTCTAAAACTTTTCAATTACACGAAAGTTTAATTCCAAATTCTTTTCGAGTTTTTGATAAAAATCAGGATAATAATTTTCAAACAGAAACAACGTTAGATTCTATTAGTGAAGCTTTAAATTTACATCAATATTTTATATTAATCGGTGAGCCAGGTTCAGGAAAAAGTACAACGTTAAAAAAGCTAGTTATAGACCAAGCAAAGAAAGCCATTACCAATAGTCAGGCACAAATTCCAGTGCTTATTAACTTAGCTCAATGGTCTTCTGATGAGAAGGATTTTTTAACCTTACTTGCTAAACAATTCAGATTGCAAGGTATCACTTCCGTTCATATTGACCGCGTTTTACTTTTACTGGATGGTTTAAATGAAATAGCCGCACATCTTTATTCTAAAGCAGTGCAAGCTTTAGATGAATGGCTTAAAACGACTCCAAAAACTTCGGTTATTATTTCTTGTCGGGAAAAGCATTATCTAAATGGCAAAAAATTATCCATTCCTAGTGTTCATGTTTTGCCTTTTGATACCAATCGTATTCAGTTATTTTTAAATGTGTCCTTAGGTTCTCAAGCGGCTGAGACGCTGTTACCTCAATTGGGAAGCCTCATTGAATCTGAACGTTCAGCGCGTGATTTAATTAATTTGGCACACAACCCCTATTTATTGTCATTAATCTGTTTTGTGTATGGTCTAAATAATGAACAACTCCCCAGTAGCCGTGGTGATTTGTTTCGTGGATTTATAAATGTTTTATATGCCCGTGAACAAGAATGTGGTTTAACATTTGATATTAGTTACGAACAACTAATGACTGCTTTTTCTGAAATAGCGTTTGCGATGCACTCGAAACGAAAATCAACGTCTGTGCATAGCGATTGGGCAAAAAAATGTGTACGAAATTTGGATATAGAGGATTTATGGACATTAGGGCGTGATGCGAATTTATTAGAGTTTTATCAAGATAATCGAATATTGCAGTTCAGTCATCAATTGATATTGGAGTATTTTGTAGCTGAAGGTTTGTTAAAGCGGTTGAATGAGTTGAGAAAATATATTTCAGCTCCGCAATTTGTGAATAATAAAAGAAAAAGTGGTATTTGGGATGAGGTGTTATTTACATTAGCAGGCTTAACGGGTGCAGATGATTTTTGGTTAAAACTGGCTGAAATTGACCCCTTTATTACCGTTGATTGTTTTTCATATACTAATAAAAATTTTAGCCCTTCCAACACATTGATTTATTAACCTTTGGTGCTAGTTTTCAAATCATAAATTAAATTCAGCGATGGATAGAGGCACGAAGCCGTTTTCATCAGGGAGAAGACCGAACCATTCAATCAAGGTATTAAACGCGGCGACCATAAACCCAAG
>CAIUVX010000167.1 GCA_903902705.1 uncultured Methylococcales bacterium | reverse complement strand
GTTTCTAATAAACTGAGGTCTCGCTCTTCTCTTATCGATAAAACTTTTTGTCGGAAATCTTTTGAGTATGCCATTTTGTAATTTCAATTCGCCTCTGTCCCTCATATTATTCCATAATCATTTTATTAGCGGCTAGCTCTAACAAGCACAAGCATTGCGTTGATACTGCAATCGCTTCATCGGGCATAACCCACAGTTGCCGTGCGGCTACAGGCTGATCACAGACTTTTTTTAAGCCAGTCCAGTTCCATGTTCAGCTGCCCAATCCCTTTGACCTACTCAGGACAGGCTTGGCGTACAGACGATCGGGGGCGTGACTGGCTTAGATCCGCGTTTCCCCTCAAACAGGCTGCCCACATTGTCCAGTAGTTCCTTTTTCCATTGGCTTACTTGCGTTGGATGCACTCCATACTCTTGCGCTATCTCATTGATGGTCTTGATGCCCTTGACCGCCGTTAAGGTAACCTTTGACTTTTCTGCATTGCTAAAAATCTTACGTTTACTCTAGCTCATTGTTAAACCATTTTTCATGACAGGCTATAGCTTAAACTATTGTCCTGATTTCAGGATTCACTATAGAGTATTTGTGTTGTTGGTCGTGCCATATTCTTCACGATAGGGTTAAGTTAGATTGAATACGCCATTATCCGATATATTTTTAATGTGGTGTACTAGGGATTTTAAAGCTTGACACTATGCAACTGCTATTGATATAAATGCCAGTGTTTATTGTGTTACCTGAGACTGTGCAGGGCATCAACACGGGGCTTGCAAATACCTACAAATATAAAAAAATTGTTTCCTAAGGAGGAAAAATGAATAAATCGGAATTGATAGATACCATAGCTGAATCTTCAGGCTTAACAAAAGTAGATGCTGGAAAAGCATTGGATGGTTTTTTAAGCGCAGTAACAGGTGCTTTAAATAAGGGTGATTCTGTTGCCTTAGTTGGCTTTGGTACCTTCACTGTCAAGGAAAGAGCTGAGCGTAAAGGGCGTAATCCACAACGGGTGATGAAATTACTATTAAAGCAGCAAAAATTCCTGCATTTAAAGCTGGTAAATCTTTAAAGGATGCTGTACAATAGCATTTCTTTAGTCGGGTGCTTAGCTCAGCTGGGAGAGCGTCGCCCTTACAAGGCGAGGGTCGGGGGTTCGAGCCCCTCAGCACCCACCAGACTTTGGAGTGGTAGTTCAGTTGGTTAGAATACCGGCCTGTCACGCCGGTGGTCGCGGGTTCGAGCCCCGTCCACTCCGCCAAATCAAAAAGCCCCGAGCCATCTGGTTCGGGGTTTTTTTTTGCTTAGAATCACACAAGTTTAGGTAGAGCAATATGCTAACGAAAATTAGAGAAAAAGCGCATGGTATTTTCGCGCAAGTGTTGTTGCTAGGTATGTGTATAGCCTTCGGATTATGGGGCATCCAAAGTTACACAGATAGTAACAAAGAAGCGGCTGTTGCCTCGGTGGGTAATAAAGACTTTCACCAGCGTGATGTCAATAAAGCCTATGAGCAATATAGCCAACAGTTTCAAGGCATGGGTATAGATGAACAGAGCTTAAAAGATCAAGCCTTAGCCAAACTCATCAAAGATGAAGTTCTATTGCAATATGCCTATAAACAAAATCTTGTTGCTAGCGATAACACCACGCGAGATTTTATTAAAACCCTACCCTACTTCCAGCTGGATGGTAAGTTTAATGAAGGGCAATATAAAGCCTTTCTAAGTTCACAACGAATGACATCTGCCGATTTTGTTAGCCGTATCCAAAATAGTCTGATTATGGGACAAGTTCAGGACAGTATTATCAGCAGTAGTTTTGCAACTGACTACGATATTGAAAGTTTTTTCAAAATTCAAAATCAACAGCGTGATGTTAACACTGTGACGATAACGATCCCTACCTTAACTGAACAGCCTTCAGAAGCAGATATTTCCAGCTATTATCAGCAGCATCAGGAACAGTATCAAATACCTGAACAGCTTTCTATTGAATACGTTGAATTGTCCCTAGCTGAGTTAGCTAAAAAAGTTCCTGTCACTGACGAAAAGCTCAAAGCCTTTTATGAAGAGCAAAAAGATACCTATGCCACGCCAGAGCGGCGCAAAATAAGTCATATTTTGTTTGTCGTAAATGACAAAATTGATGACAAAACTGCCTTAGAAAAAGCGCAAAAAGCTAAACAGGATTTAGCCAGCAAAGATTTTTCCGCATTGGCAAAAGAAATTTCTGATGACAAAGTCACTGCCAAAACAGGCGGCGATTTAGGTTTATTTAATGCTGGAACAATGGAAAAACCCTTTGAAGAAGCCGTAATGACTTTAAAAGTGGGAGAAGTATCCAATCCAGTTAAATCAAAATTCGGCTATCACTTAATTAAAGTAACCGAACTGGTAGCGGGTAGTGTTAAGCCATTCGACAGCGTTAAGGACGAAGTCACCAAAGCCTATCAAAAAGCCCAAGCAGAAACTAGCTTTTCTGAGTCAGGTGAAACGCTAACTAGCCAGAGCTTTGAGCATCCTGATAGCCTACAAGCCGTTGCTGAAACCTTAGGGCTTAGCGTCAACAAAACGGCTCTATTTACCAAAGACAAAGGTGAAGGTATTGCAGCAGAAGACAAAATACGCGGTGCCGCTTTTTCAGAAGAAGTTTTACAAGGCAATAACAGCGCACCCGTTGAATTAGGCTCTGATCGCTTAGTGGTATTACGTCAACTAGAACACAAAGAAGCCACAGCCAAGGATTTAAACTCCGTTAAAGCGCAAATATCAGCACTATTGTTATTGGATAAAGCCAAACTACAAGCTGTGACCAAAGCCAAACAAATCGCCTCACGCCTACAAGCAGGTGAAACCCTGCAAGCTGTCGCGAGCGATCAAAAACTGGAAATCAAAAAAACCACAGGTTTAACACGCAATGGTAAAACAGATTTATCACCACAATTGGCGGATGCTGTTTTCAAAGCGGCAAAACCTATTGGCGATAAACCCAGTATTACCCTCGTGCCATTAGCGACAGGTGAGCAAGTTATTGTCAGCTTAACCAAAGTCACTGCGGGTACGATGAGCGAAGACGACAAGAAAAAACTAGAGTTAGCGAAAAAGAACATTGCCAATGCCTTTGGTCAAAACGAATTTAACACAGTGTTAAATAGTTTACAAAGCAGTGCTGATATAAGCATTACACCCAAAGCCCAAGAGCAAACCGCTCAGTAATAAAATGTAGGGTGGGCAACGCTTTTCTGCCCACCTTTTTTATCAACAAATGGTGATACACACGATAAATCTGTTTGCTAATCTAACTTAAAACGCTCCCCTTGCCGCCTCTTAGCCTCTATATACACATTCCGTGGTGCATTAAGAAATGTCCTTATTGCGATTTTAATTCCCACGCTATTAAAACAGATACCCCCGAAGCGGCTTATATTGACGCGCTGCTAATCGATTTAGCCGCTGATGTGCAACGCTATGCAATCAACCGCCCCATACACAGTATTTTTATTGGTGGCGGCACTCCCAGTTTATTTGCCCCAGAATCATTTGCCCGATTATTGGACGGTATCGCCCAGCAACTCACCCTGCAAGAAAACCTAGAAATCACCCTAGAAGCCAATCCCAGCACCTTTGAAAGCCATAAATTTGCCGAATACCGCGCACTAGGAATTAACCGCTTATCTATTGGTATACAAACTTTCAACGACGCGCTATTAACTAAACTAGGACGTGTGCATTCAGCAGGCGAAGCGCAACGTGCCGCAGAAATTGCCCATCAAGCAGGGTTTGAAAATTTCAATATTGATTTAATGTTCGGTTTACCCGATGATAATTTCGACAGCCTAGACGATGTCAACCTAGCGATTAGCCTACAATCCAGCCATATTTCTTTTTATCAACTCACCCTAGAGCCCAACACCTACTTTCACAAATTTCCACCGCAACTACCCAATGACGACCATATTTTTGCCATGCAGCAACGCTGTCAACAGCGATTAGCAGAACACGGCTACCAACAATATGAAGTCTCCGCGTATAGCCAACCAGATAAACAATGCTGCCACAACCTTAACTACTGGCAGTTTGGCGATTATCTTGGTATAGGTGCGGGCGCACACGGAAAAATCAGCCATCAGCACCCACAATCAATTACGCGTAGCTTCAAAGCCAAAAGTCCAGAACAATATTTACGCAGTCCACATGACAATGGTGGTAGTGAAACGGTTGCTATCACCGAACTGCCGTTAGAATTCATCATGAATAACTTGCGCCTGAAACAAGGCTTTACCCTAGAAAACTACCAAGCCCGCACAGGACTAGCAATAATAACCCTAGAACCTGCCTTGTCCGACTGCTTAAAACAAGGACTAATTATTCAGCAGAATAATTATTATCGCTGCTCAACAAAAGGCTGGGATTTTTTAGACAGTATTTTAGAAAAGTTCATTCAAACGAGCTGAAGTCATGTAATGTAGAAAGAGCGAACAGATTTACTGAGTGCAATCGCCATTCGCTAAAAAAGAGGTGGACAGTTTTTTGGTATATCAAATCGATTTTTTTATTCATAATAGCCGCTCCTAATAGTTATCTTAACTTGTATTATCGAATTTATGAACCAGCCAGACATTCAAATCCCGCGTAAACTCGCTAACCAACTGCTACACCTTGCCCAACTGTCGCCTGATCTGGAAGTCTGCGGATTGGTGAGCAGTCAAAACAGTGTGCCTTACCTTTGTTATCCTGTTGCCAATGTTGCCGACCAACCTGCACAACGGTTTTTACTCGATGCTGCCGCGCAAATAGCCGCCTTAAAAGCCATGCGCGAACGTGGCGAAGAGCTGTTTGCCATTTACCATTCTCATCCCACTGCCCCCGCGATTCCATCCAGCACCGATTTGGAATTAGCGGCTTACCCTAACGCGCTCTATTTAATTATTTCTTTGAATACTAAAGGCATATTAGAAATGCGCGGCTTTCACATCAATCAGCAGATTGCTCAAGAAATTCCGCTGACCTTAAGCGAAGACTAACATGATAAACATAGGTAAAATTAACCAGCTATCGGTTGTTAAAATACAAGGGGCTAACATTTATTTAGGCAGTGCCGTTTCTAACAAAGTGCTGTTAGCAGACAAAAAACCACCCGCACATTGTGAAGTCGGCGATAGCTTAACTGTGTTCGTTTATACCGACAGCGAAGGGCATTTAGCAGCAACTACCACGCTACCACTCGCGCAAGTCGATGACATCGCTTATTTAAAAGTCGCCGCTTTAAACTACGTTGGCGCGTTTTTAGATTGGGGCTTACCAAAAAATTTACTCGTCCCGTTTAGTGAACAACACCACGAGCTAGAAGTTGGCAAATCCTATTTAGTGAAAGTCTATTTAGACGACCAGCAACGTCTAGCCGCCACCACCAAAATTGATAAATTTATCAGCGATACCGCCGATGAAGAATTAACCGAAGGACAGCAAGTCGAGATACTCATTGCCGATAAAACCGAGTTAGGCGTTAAAGCTATCGTTAATAATCGTTATTGGGGAATGCTCTATACCAATGAGTTATTTCAACCTGTGAAAAAAGGGCAAAAACTCGTCGCTTTCATCAAACAAATCCGTGAAGATTTAAAAATTGATTTAAGTCTACAACCCGCAGGTTACGGCAAAGTCCTATCACTCACTGACACCATTTTAGCGAAGCTTAAAGCCAATGAAGGCGAATTAAAACTCAGCGATAAAAGCCCACCCGAAGCCATTTATGCCGCGTTTGGTGTCAGTAAAAAAGTCTTTAAACAGGCAATTGGGGCGTTGTATAAGCAAGAGCTTATTGATATTGAAAAAACGGGGATTAGGTTGCGTTGAGTCTCTAGTACATCAACCCTTTGAAAGATAGGATAATAAGAGCCTTACCAAATGACAGTGAGAGAATATTATTCGTACCAGCCCAACTATTAAACTGAGCGATGAACAAAAACAGCATCTGGAAGAGATCACGCGTAGTCATTGTATGCCACACGGCTTGGTTCAAAGAGCGAAGATTGTATTGCTTGCCCATGCAGGTCATAAAAATACGGAGATTAGTCGGCAACTATCTATTCAGGAAGAAAATGCAGGTAGTGGCGAAAGCGTTGGCTGTCAGCCTCTGCATAACTTGTAGCGTGTGAAGAAAGCCCAAAGCGTTACGCGATGCTATTGAATTTCTATTGGCTGATGCGCCACGACTAGGTATTGCTCCCACTTTTACATCGGAACAAGTCTGCCAGATTATCGCCTTGGCATGTGAATCGCCACCAGCGCATTGGTCACATTGGACACGCGCAGCCTTAGTAGAAGAAGCGGTAAAACGCGGCATTGTTGAACAAATATCGTGTACCACCATTGGGCGTTTTTGGACTCAGGGACAGATAAAATCGCATCTATCACGCTATTGGCTGAATCATTAAGTCGATGATGAGACACAGTTTCGTGAAGACGTGTGAGCTATTTGCAAAATTTATCATCAGGCTGAAGAGTTATATGCACAGGGGATTCATGTTATTAGCGTGGATGAAAAAATGGGTATCCAAGCCTTAGAACGGATACATCCTACGCAGCCTGCCAAGCCAGGTTGAACGGGTTGAGTTTGAATATCAGCGTCATGGTACTCAAGTCCTGATTGCCACAATAAAGTGGCGACGGGTAAAGTGGTTTTTCCAACGATTCAAGACACCCGTACTGAAGCTGATTTTCTTACACACATCCAGCAACTGGTCGAGAGTGACCCAGAAGGACAGTGGATATTCATCGCCGACCAGTTGAATACGCATAAATCAGCATCGCTGGTAACATGGATTGCCGAACAATGTGCTGTTAAAGACGATTTGGGCGAGAAAGACAAAGCGGGTATTTTACAGGACATGCCCTCAAGAGCAGCGTTTTTGCAGGATGAAAGCCACAGAAGTCGATTTATTTATACGCCGAAGCATTGCTCATGGCTCAATCAAGTTGAATCTGGTTTGGCACAAGTCGCGCCGTTTGCTCAAACGAGGACAGTTTAAGCTAAAGAACGACTTTTGAAGTTTATTGTGTTTTTCAATGAAACGCTGGCTAAACCTTTTCGATGGACTTATATTGGCAAACCATTGGTCGCGTAAATTAACCCTGCGCGGTTGAGATGGACGAACAGTGGTCTTATGTCGGTAACAAGTCTACCCAACGTTGGCTGTGGTACGCCGTTGACCACGCCACGAATATCGTGCTGGCTTATGTGTTTGGCAAGCGCAAGGATGAGGTATTTAAGGAACTCAAAACCTTGCTTGAACCCTTTGACATTGCTCGCTACTACACCGATGACTGGGGGCATATCAACGTCACCTAGAGACCGATAAACATGAAATTGGTAAGCGTAATACGCAAAAAATAGAACGTAAAAATCTGACAATCGTACATGGATCAAGCGGCTTACCCGCAAAATCTTATGCTTCTCACAACTAGAATTGATGCACGATACTGCCATCGGTTTACTGATTAACAAGGTCGTTGTGAACGAGATATTTATGCTTAATTACAGGTTTCACCCACTAGCCCTGAGCGATTATCTTCTCAGCAATAGCGCGTTGACAGCCCATGGCATCAATCGTGACAATACTATCCTTGAGCATCAGGCTGTCTAGCAGTTCAGGAATAGCGATAATTTCATTCGATTTACCGTCTACTTTACGCTGCCCAATGGTCATCCCTTGCCGAGTAGCAAAGGCACTTAACAAGTGGAACGGCTTCTGTTTCTTGTTCCTATCAAAAGACTGACGTAATGTCTTGCCATCGATAGCCACCCCCTCGCGCTGCTCTACGCTGGAAAAACTAGCGACCCATTCGAGGAAGCACTGCTCAACAACATCTGGATTGAGGGTCATGAATACCCGCCGAAAGGTATCATGTGAAGGGATACCATTTTGCAACACCAGCTAGCCAGTCCTTCTTCTCCTTGCCATATACCGCAATATCTTCCCAGCTTTCAGCTCCAGCAACTACCGCACAAACAGCAATCACTAGAATATCAATCAGACGATGTAAAACCTTTCCCGCACAACGCGAATCCTCCAGTACAGAAAAATGCTCAACCAGTCGTGTGTACATCCCTTATTCCTTTGTTTACCAAAAGATAAAGAATCGCTAATTTTTACCGATAGCGTCCAGAAAACAACGTGCGTAAGCCCTAGATGCTGGAGTCAAAACTCATGAGTTTGGCGGCAGAAGCTGGCAGTGTAGAAAATTTGGAATTAGAAGATGTATTAAAAGTTGGTTACGCTGGTATCAAATGTGTTGAATCTGGTAGTCCTGAGCCTGGTGTAGGTTGTGCAGGTCGTGGTGTCATCACTGCTATTAACTTTCTTGAAGAAGAAGGTGCGTATGACGAAAGTTTAGACTTCGTATTTTATGACGTATTGGGTGACGTAGTGTGTGGCGGTTTCGCTATGCCAATTCGTGAAAACAAAGCCCAAGAAATTTACATCGTTTGTTCAGGCGAAATGATGGCGATGTATGCAGCGAATAACATCGCTAAAGGTATCGTGAAATATGCAAACTC
>CAIUVX010000166.1 GCA_903902705.1 uncultured Methylococcales bacterium | reverse complement strand
TTAGTCTGTTAGCTATAAAAATAAGCGACCCATAAAAAAGGCTGTCACCCTTAGGTGACAGCCTTTTTTAGGTGAGAATGAAGTTAAAAGTATTATTAAGCGATTGCTTTTACTTTTGCGTTCAATCTGCTTTTGCCGCGTGAAGCTTTATTTTTATGAATAATGCCTTTGTTGACAGCAGAATCGATAATCGGCACTACAGTGTTGTAGGCAGCTTGCGCTTTTTCTTTATCGCCTGCGTTTACAGCAGCAATAACTTTTTTTACAAAAGTGCGTAAGTTGCTGCGTGTCCTGCGTTGCGAACACGGCTTTTTTCCGCTTGTTTCGCACGCTTTTTAGCTTGTGCTGTATTAGCCATAGTGTCTCGATTCTTTTAAAGTTGAGTGAAATAGCCGTGTATTATCATTTTAACTGCTATTATTGTCAATCTATTTAAATATCTTATAAGGACAGTTACAGTGAGTGGGCGACTTTTTAAATCAACAGTCGTGGTAGGAAGCATGACGCTTATCTCCCGATTGTTGGGATTTATTCGAGATATGTTGATTGCCCGTTTGTTTGGTGTTGATTTAGCCACCGATGCGTTTTTTGTGGCATTTAAAATTCCCAATTTTTTGCGGCGTTTGTTTGCCGAAGGCGCGTTTGCTCATGCGTTTGTGCCTGTGCTTGCAGATTATAAAGAGCAAGGCACTAAAGTGGCATTAAAGCTATTCATTGATAAAACCGCTGGCACGTTGGCAGTGTGTTTGCTGTTGCTGACGATTATTGGTATCGCGCTTGCTCCGTTGCTCATTTTATTATTAGCACCAGGTTTTTCATGGCAGGGAACGCAACATGATTTATCGGTATGGATGTTACAAATCACCTTTCCTTATTTATTATTTATTTCTTTGACCGCCTTTGCAGGTAGCATTTTAAATGCACACGGAAAATTTGCCGTCCCCGCACTCACGCCAGTTTTTCTCAATATCTGCATGATAATCACGGCAATCTGGCTCGCTCCCTTAATGGATACGCCCGTAATAGCATTGGCTTGGGGAGTTTTTATTGCGGGTATCGTGCAGTTATTATTTCAAATTCCGCCCTTAATACGTTTAGGTTTACTGCCTCGCCCACGCATTGATTTTCAAGATACGGGTGTTAAACGCGTATTGGGGCTGATGTTACCCGCCATGTTTAGCGTCTCAGTTACGCAAATTAATTTATTACTGGATACCTTAATTGCGTCATTTTTAACGGTTGGTAGTGTATCGTGGTTGTATTATTCGGATCGATTAGTAGAATTTCCTTTAGGTATTTTAGGTCTGGCACTCGGTACAGTGATTTTACCTAGCTTAGCGAATAATCATGCTGCCGAAGATGCGACCGCTTTTTCCAATTCTTTGGATTGGGGGTTACGTTTAGTGTTATTAGTGGGAATGCCTGCAACCATAGGCTTATTTATGCTCGCTGAACCCATGTTATCTACACTATTTCAGTACAAAGAATTTAGTATTAATGACGTACATTTAGCTGGACTAAGTTTAAGAGCCTACGCAGTAGGCTTGCTAGGCTATTTATTGATTAAAGTCCTCGTTCCCGCGTTCACTTCACGCCAAGAAGTCAAAACGCCTGTACGTTATGGGATGTATGCAATGGGGGTCAGCTTAGCGTTAAATGTGGCGTTAGTATTTCCGTTAGCACACGCAGGTTTAGCCTTAGCCACCTCATTAGGTGCATTTTTTAATGCCGCGCTCTTGCTAAAAAAACTGCTTAAAGATAAGGTTTATCAACCTGCAACAGGTTGGCTATTATTTTTTGCTCGCGTCTTGTTGGCAAGTGCTGCAATGACAGCAGTTTTGTATTATTGGGTGAATGCTGAGTGGTGGAATGCGTGGAGTGCAACAGAACGCGTGATAAATTTGCTAAAATGGATAGCCGTAGCCATGAGCGTTTATAGTGCAAGCTTGCTAATCACAGGCTTAAAAATAAAGCATTTGACCGTGTTGACTGGCACAACAGAAAAAAAACCTTAGCTTTCATGGATATACCTCTACATGATAGCTAATTAAACAACAACAGAGGTGAATAATTTGGAGATTTATCGATGAACAATCTTACCGCACTTTCTTTAAGTATTGGCGCATTAAGCGGCGTTGCAACCTTTTTAGCCGTCGGCCCTACAGCGGGTATATTTTTAATATGGGCATTGACTATTGCGTGGGCAGCTTATTTTGCCTTTGGTGCGACTAAAGAAGCACAAAAAAATGTCATCGTTTGTGGCGCGTTTGGTGTTTTGATGGCGTGGATAGCAGCAGTCATTATTACCACTATTCCAGCAGGTTCAATGGCTTTCCCATTAATGGCTTCTATTGCCGTTGCTGTTTCTGTCGTTGTATTGTGTCTTGCTGCTCATTTTCCACAGTTGGCAACTATTCCAGCCAGCGTATTGGGTTATTCAGCTACCTTTGCTTATTTATTAGAAGGGGGCAAATTAACCCCAGAAGTATTACTAAGTGCGCATTGGGGTAATCCTTTATTAATCGTCACCGCGTCTATTGCTATTGGTGCATATTTCGGTGAAGGTTCTGTATTATTAAGTAGCAAAATACAAGAATTAGCCAACAAAAAATAATTGCTTAAATGAATAGGGGCAATGAATAACATTGCCCCTACGATTAGATTATCACACAGACCATCTATTCCCTCGCTTTTATAAAGCCAACCGCCAATTCTGGCATTTTTTCAGGTTATTTTTAATGAACTTTATTGATAATAGTGGTTTGTTCACTCAAGCTGTTTTAGATTTATTTAGTCAGAACGACAACTATTTATACATACCCGAAGCCGACTTAGAACAGTCTGAAAAAAATCTAACCCTATTGATTAATTATTGGCAAGAATCGTATCTAACTATTTTAACGCCTGTCATTAAAAAAAATAAAATAACTAAATTTGGTGTTCCAGAAGGATTTGAATTATCCAATAGCTCAGAAACTGAAATTGAACAAGGGTTAATTAGAAAAACCCTTGAAATTATTGGTTTTGAAAATAAAATTGCCAATAATAAAAGTTTAACTGGCAGCGATAAAGCAGATCGCCCAGATATGATTTTATTTTCCTCAAGTCATGATATTCAAACAGTCAATCAGGCTTTACAAAAAGATAATCTATTTAATGGACGACAATTTTGTAAATCGGCGTGTTTTATTTTAGAAGCTAAAAGAACCACAGAAAATACTGATGATACTAAACATATTAAACAAACGCATGATTACTTATTAAATTACAGTAAGGAATGGGGGATTTTATCTAATGGCTTATCATGGCGATTAATACATAAAAATAATGAAGATATTTTCTTAAGATTTGATTTAGTCTTATTCTTGCAGCAATTCATTGGTAAAAATAAACGAAAAATTAATTCCGAAGATAGTAAACAGTTTGCTTTATTTGAACATTTATTTGGTAGTAAAGCTCATGCCAGTGGTTTTTTAGCGAATCTCTATAGCGAAACAGAAAAAGCACTTGCCAATTTACGCGAAATTTTAAGAGAAAATGCCCACAATGCAGTAGAACAAATCGCTACAGGACTTTGGATAAATGCCAATAATAGAAGTAAAGGCTGGTTAAATGAACATCCTAAACAAATAGAATTAGATTATTTACGCGAACAATCATTAATTCTCCTATATCGATTATTATTTATACTTAAAGCAGAAAGCCGTGATTTATTAATTAAATATAATGGCAATCAAGCGACTGCTTACGCGCAAGAATACGCGCTTTCACATTTACTTGCGCAATTAGAAGAAAAAACACCTGAACAATTAACAAGACCTACGATTTATAGAACTTTACAAAAATTATTTCAAGCTATTGATGTAGGCGATCCGCAATACGGTGTTCCTGCCTATAATGGTGGATTATTTGATGCAGAAATACATAAAGACTTATTCCGCTGGGAAATGACAGATGCCGCATTAAAAGCGGTACTCAGTGCGTTAATGTATGCCGATAAAGAAAGAAAAAAAGAAATTGTCTGGAAGGAATTAGATGTTCGAGATTTAGGCGATGTCTATGAAGGATTACTTGAACAACGCCTAATTTTAGATAAAGATTTTGAAGTACCAACATTAACGCTTAAAAATGAAAATGGTGAGCGTAAAACCAGCGGCTCTTATTTCACCCCTGATTCATTAGTTACACAGTTAGTTAATAAAACATTATTGCCCTTATTAGATGCCTGTGATAATAATCCTAATACTATTTTAGAATTAAAAGTATTAGATCCTTCTATGGGTAGTGGGCATTTTTTAGTTAAAGCCATTGATATAATGTCGCGTTATTTAGCGATGCACTGCAATCCAAAAGAGTTAAAACACCCAGATAAAGGTATTAAAAATACCAATGATGCAACTATGCGTGCTTATTGGAAAATTAAAGTCGTCGAAAATTGTATTTATGGTGTTGATTATAATCCTATGTCAGTTGAATTAGCCAAAGTCGCTATTTGGTTACATACCGCAGATTATGAAAAACCATTATCCTTTTTATCGCACCATTTAAAAGTAGGTAATGCGTTATTAGGTGTTGATATAGAAGATTTAAAAGAACCAGCATTAGAAGCAAAAAAATTAAAATCTGGCTTAGTATGGCAAGTAAAAACGCATATTAAAAATGCTACTAATGCAAATGAAGATAATCTGCTTAGTAAACAAATGGGATTGTTTTTTATCGATGAGGATATTATTGGTGATGTATTATCTCATATTAGAATTTTATTAGCTTCTGCCAGTAAACAAAGACAAGATGTTCATAATAAACGCATTAACTACGAAAAAATAGTTAAAGAATTATCCGCTTATAAATTATTAGCTGATTTATGGTGCGCACAATGGTTTTTTGTAGAACCCGATGAGCAAGGAATTAAAGCGTTTAGTAATCATGGTAATAGTTTATATAACCGTTTATTGAGAATCTGTACTATAAAAGATTCTTCGCAACGGGAAATTGAATTAGAAAAATTTAAAAATAATAGTTTTGTCAAAATGGTTAAAGCCAATACTGAACACGGTTATGGCGCACGTCCTACCCTATTTTTTCATTGGCAATTAGAATTCCCTGAAGTTGCCTTTGATAATACAGGGCATCCTAAATCCGATTATGGTTTTGACGTAGTATTAGGAAACCCTCCTTGGGATAAAATTAAGCCAGAAATCAAACCTTTTTATGCTCCATATTCCGTAGAGGTTGCCAATACCCAAGGTGCGAGTATAAAAAAATTAGTCCATGAGTTAGAAAAAAAATATCCCGAATTAAAAAATGGCTGGCTAAATTATGAAAATACTATTCAAAAAACAGTCAATTTTTTAAAAGTAACAGGGTATTATCAATATCAAAGCACATTGATAGATGATAAAAAAACAGGTGGTGATCCTGATTTATTTCGTTTTTTTATTGAACGCGCTTATAAATGTGTTCGTGCAGGTGGGCGAGTAGGTTTAGTAGCACCCGCTGCTTTATGGCAAGCCGAAGGTTGTACTGCTTTGCGGCAATTATTATTGCGTGAAAATACCATAGAACATCTTTATACCTTTGAAAATTTTCGTAAATGGGCATTTGGAATTCACACCAGTTTTAAATTTACGGGATTTGTTTTTAAAAAACAAATCCCTGATAATAATCATTCATTCCCCGCTGGTTTTATGTTGCGTAATATAGATTATTTAGACGCAGATACTAAGACAATGCGGCTTATGCAGTTATCTTTACCACAAATCACAGCATTAAGTCCTGATACGTTGGCATTATTGGATTTTAAATCAGCAGGCGATAATGAGTTAGTAGCAAAGTTACATAAAAACTTTTTAGCATTAGGGAAAAGTGATTGGGTGATTAAATATCGTTGTGAATTACACATGACTAATGATGCACATTTATTTAGAGATATAGAATGGATGAAAAAAAGAGCATTTAGTAAAACAGAATCAAGTGGTGGAATTAAATATCAGCGAGAATTAGATATGTCTAATGATGCCTATTTATTTAGAGATAGGGAATGGATGATAAAACATGGGTTTAATGGTTTGGTTTCTGAAAGTGCCGAGTTTTATGAAAATAGAGCTTATTCAAAAGTAGATTTAATCTTGAAAAATAAACAAATACTAAGTGTTTATATTCATCCAGACGATAAAAAAATAGCTGAGGAAAATCCACATTTAAGCGCGGATCACTTTTATATTGTCCCGAATGAAACTTATGTACCGTTATATGAAGGGCGAATGGTACATATATTCGATCATTGTCAAAAAGCTTATTTTGAGGGTGAAGGTAGAAAAGCTAAATGGGAAGATTTAGATTTTAATAATAAGGCGTTAAAACCAAGAGCTTTTGTAAGTTTAAAACACGCGCAAATTAAGATACAACCTAAGTTGGGTTTTTGTGATGTTACTGGTGCAACCAATGAACGCAGTACCTTAGTTTGTTTATTACCAGAACAGATCGCTTGTGGCAATAAAGTACCGACTTTTACCTTTAAAGAACCATCAATAACTAATTTAATTCTATTGCAATGTTTGATGTCATCTTTTGTTTGGGATTTTTTAATTCGTTTGCGAATATCTATGTCTATGACTATGAATTTTTTAAACCAAATTCCAGCACCTAAATTAGCCGATATTAACGAAACGCTAGCAACTGAATTATGTGAACGGGCAGTTAAATTAAGCTGCACGACACCTGAAATGGCACGTTATTGGAATACTATTTTTCCTGATATTCCTTGGACAACAGAATCTGCAACTTATGATTTAAAAGAACGAGCTATTTTACGCGCAGAAATTGATGCACGAATTGCTAAATTATATAATTTAAGTGTAGAGGAGTACGCCAGAATATTGACACATTTTCCATTGTTAGATAGAAAATTTAAGCCGTTAGAAGGGGATAAATTTATTGCTGATGGTACGGATGAAATTAAAATTGATCGTGCTTTTATTACCCGTGATTTAGCTTTACATCATTATATTTTATATTTGCGTCAATTGGGTGAGAAAATTCCTTTTATTGATAATTTAGAAAACTTTTATCGAGATAAAGTTGAACTTGATCCTAGTAGTGAAGAAAGCCGTTTTAGAATTGGCATCATTAAAGATTTAGAAAAACGAATTGCAATAGCTATCGAAAATGGTTCGATTGCTTATATACCTTCTTAGAAACAACGGCTTTGGTTTTGGTTAGCTATTGAAAAGATAATGGGCGGGCTTTATTCGATAGTAAAAGCTGAGAACCATTAGCATGGTTTTGAAGAGTGACAAGAGGAAAGATAACCCTCTAGGCTTAGTCCTAGAGGGTTATCTTTATCGGAGTTTATTTCAATGAAATAGTTTCGAAGCGACCTTTTTCGATTATTAGCTTATCTTCTTTAGCTAACCAACCAATTGCACGTTGTACGTCATTTTTATTGATTTCTGTTTCAGTCGTGATTTTAGTCACGCTAGATGGTCCATTTTTGTCCAGATATTGCCAGATTTTACCTGCTGCATCACTGATTGTATTGCTCATTGTTATTTACCTTTATGGTGATTGATGAAAAATTAATAAGTTTTAACGTGGTTTATCAGGTAGCACTATATTAACTTCAAGTGTTTCCTGATGCTCGTCTTGTTCAAAATTAACGGATATGGAATCATTTCCAACGTTAACGTATTTTTGTATCACTTGTAGTAGCTCTTTCTGTAATTGCGGAAGATAAGAGGGCTGATTTTTGAAGGATCGCTCATGAGCAACCAAAATCTGCAATCTTTCTTTTGCAACTGATGCTGAACTAACTTTGGTTATCTTAAAGTAATCCAATAAACTCATTACTTACTCCCGAAAAACTTCCCAAAAATTCCTTTTTTCTCTTCAATAAAGCGATGTGGTTTGTCTTCGCCTAAATAACGAGCAACAATGTCAGCATAAGCTTGACCTGCATCACTTTTTTCATCGAGAATAACAGGTATTCCTGAGTTTGATGCGGTTAAAACAGATTTTGATTCTGGAATTACTCCCAGTAAATGCAGCGATAAAATATCCTGCACATCGGCTACGCTCAACATTTCACCTATTTTTACCCGTTCTGCTGAATAACGGGTTAGTAGTAAATATTCTTTAATGGGTTCTAAATTTTGCTCGGCGCGGCGTGATTTACTCGCCAAAATACCTAGCATACGGTCTGAGTCTCTTACTGAAGCGACTTCTGGATTAGTTACCACAAAGGCATCATCGGCGAAATACATAGCGAGATGCGCACCTTTTTCAATGCCAGCAGGTGAGTCGCAAACGATGTATTTAAAATCTTTAGCTGCCAGTTCTTCTAAGATTTGCCCGACACCCTCTTGGCTTAGCGCGTCTTTATCGCGGGTTTGCGAGGCGGGCAGAATGTATAGGTTTTCACAATGTTTATCCTTAATCAAGGCTTGATTAAGCGTCGCTTCTCCATAGATGACATTGACGATGTCATAAACAACACGGCGTTCACAGCCCATAATCAAGTCGAGATTACGCAAACCAACATCAAAGTCGATAACTGCTGTTTTGTGACCTTTTTTTGCGAACCCCATGGCTATGGCTGCACTGGTTGTGGTTTTACCAACTCCGCCTTTACCTGATGTTACAACGATAATTCTTGTCACTTGTTTCCTCCACTGTAGCGATATTAGATAATATCTTTAATAATCAAGGTATGACCTTGTAAATAGATCTGAACTGATTTTTTACTAACAACGTCACTCATATCCATATCCTCACTGATTTTGTAATTTCCAGCAATTGAAATAAGCTCGGCTTGCAAATCTGAACAGAAAATTCGAGCATCCACATTGCCCTGTACTCCAGCTAAGGCGCGACCTCTTAAGGTATTGTAAACATGGATATTACCTTCAGCCATAATCTCAGCACCTGCACTCACTTGCGCTAAAACGATTAAGTCACCCGATGCGTAAAGTCGTTGACCTGAACGAACAGGGCGAGTAATTATGGTGGCACTTGCATTAACTGAAGGCTCAGGTTCAATGATTTTTTGTTTTTGCGCTTGAGTGTCGGCGGATGTGAGTGTGCTACTGTGCGCTGAATAGACGGGAATAAGTAACGCCAAGGCTTCTTTATTTTGCTGAGTAGTACCGCCTCGTATTCCAGTGGGTAGTAGACCCGATTGTCGAATAATATCTACTAAAGCTGGAATATCGATCGCACGACTTAGCTTATTCAGCTCTTGTACGTCAAAAATTAAAGGTGAGTTTTTAAAGAATTCGGGAGCCAAATCGACTTTTTCTTGAAGCTGTTGCCCAATAGCCTTTAAATCGTCGGAAAACAGAATTAAAATAGGTACGGAAAAACTACCGCTTTTAAATTCTAGTGTTGGCGAGTTAGTAGGCATTTTTCAAAAATCTGTCAGCATTTGTTAGGTACATAATATCATTAACGGTGCTGAGTTTATCACTGCTAACAAAAAAAACAACGCGCTATTAGCTGACGGTTTGCTCATGCCATAAAAAAGGGCTACTTTCCTTAAGAATAGTAGCCCTATTTTTATTTTTAAAACGATTAACGTTTTGAGTACTGAGGACGTTTTCTCGCTTTGTGTAGACCGACTTTTTTACGTTCTACGATGCGAGAATCACGGGTAACAAACCCTGCTTTTCTCAGAGCTGGACGTAAAGCTTCATCATATACCATTAAAGCGCGGGTCAATCCGTGACGAATAGCACCAGCTTGACCAGAGGGGCCACCGCCTTTAACAATTACATTAACATCGAATTTGCCAACCATATCAACACACTCTAGCGGCTGACGAGATACCATCTGATCGGTTTTGCGACCAAAATAATCTTCGATAGATTTTGTGTTAATGGTGATTTTTCCAGTGCCTGATGTTGCGTAAACGCGTGCTACTGCACATTTACGACGACCTGTTCCATAATACTGAGCTGCTGCCATGGTCTATCTACTCGCTTAAATGTCTAAAACTTTTGGCTGTTGAGCCTGATGATCGTGTGCAGGACCTGCATAAACTTTCAATTTCTTGAACATTGCACGACCCAATGGATTGTTAGGTAACATACCTTTAACCGCAGTAGTAAGAATACGATCAGGGAACGTTTGTCTTAACTTACCTAGGCTAACGGTTTTCAGATTACCGATATATCCTGTGTGATGTTGATATAATTTATTTTTTTCTTTATTGCCTGTAACGCCAATTTTTTCTGCATTTACTACAATAATATAATCACCCGTATCAACGTGCGGTGTGTATTCTGGTTTATGTTTGCCGCGAAGACGCAGTGCAATTTCAGAAGCTAAACGACCTAGGGTCTTTCCTTCTGCATCGACTACATACCAATCGCGCTTAACTTCTTCTGGTTTTGCACTAAATGTTTTCATGTTTTGTTACTTATGTCTTGCGGTTAAAGGCTCAATAAAAGACTGCGAAGTTTACTAAACATCGGAATGTTTTTCAATGTTTATTTACGATTAAAGTTATGATTGTTTAGTATATCGTTTTTTTTGGACAAGGATCACTGCGTTTAAGATTGTTTCGATAACTATGTGACTGCGTTTAATCACGCTTTGTTTAGTGTAATCACATCACGCAAACTTATTACAATATGCTGAGTATTCAAAATATGGAACGATTCATGCTTGTATTATTACAAGCAGTTGTAAAATAAGTCTGCAAAAAGCCAACCTAACCATCGGGAAATAGGAAAAAAGATTATGACCATTCGCGTCGCCATCCGTCACAAAACGGTATACAACTTCGATAGACCTGTTTCGCTGTCGCCTCATGTATTTCGATTACGTCCAGCGGTACATAGCCAAACACCTATCAAAGCATACACTTTACGCATTGAACCCAAAGATCATTTTATCAATTGGCAACAAGACCCGTTTGGTAACTTGCTCGCTCGCGTAGTATTTCCGAATAAATGCGAAAGATTGAGCGTTGAAGTGGAAGTTATCGCTGATATGACAGTAATTAATCCCTTTGATTTTTTTGTTGAAGATTATGCTGAGAACTATCCATTTAGCTACGACGCGCTGACACTCAAAGAGCTACAGCCGTATCTGGAAGTCACAGAAAAAGGTCCTTTATTAAGACAATGGGTTAAGGAGTTTGATACCAGCAAACGCTCTATCAATGATTTTTTAGTTGATATTAATCGCAAAGTTTTTGAAGCACTTAGCTATAACATACGCATGGAAGTGGGTATTCAAAACTGTGAAGAAACGTTAAAAATCCGCAGTGGTTCATGTCGGGATTCGGCGTGGTTATTGGTACAGATACTGCGTCATCTTGGCTTAGCAGCACGGTTTGTATCAGGATATTTAGTACAGCTTACCTCTGACATAAAATCACTTGATGGTCCTTCAGGTCCTGAAAATGATTTCACTGATTTACACGCGTGGACAGAAGTTTATATACCTGGTGCAGGCTGGATAGGGTTGGATCCGACTTCAGGCTTGTTGACGGGCGAAGGGCATATTCCATTAGCGTGTACCCCTGATCCAGCCAGTGCTGCACCTGTTACAGGTGGCACGGATAAATGTGAAGTGGCGTTTGAATTTAGCAATACCGTAGATCGTTTACACGAAGACCCGCGTGTCACTAAACCCTATACCGATGAGCAGTGGTATCACATTGATGCCTTAGGTCAGGCGGTTGATAAACGCTTAATGGAAGATGATGTTCGCTTGACAATGGGTGGGGAACCGACTTTTGTGTCAGTCGATGACATGGAAGGCGATCAATGGAATACGCACGCCGATGGTGCAAATAAGCGTGAGCTTGCACAACAATTGACCATTCGCCTGCGTGATGTGTTTGCTAAAGGTGCGATGCTGCATTATGGTCAAGGTAAATGGTATCCAGGTGAAGCCTTGCCGCGTTGGCAATATGGTATTTTTTGGCGTAAAGATGGATCATCGATTTGGCGTAATCCAAACCTGCTTGCTGACATCAATAAAGACTACGGTCATACCATCAAACACGCACGACAATTTATTCAGCAAATCGGTCAGCGTTTGGGCGTACAACCCCGCTACATCGTCACTGCTTATGAAGATAGTTTTTATCATCTTTGGCAAGAAGGCACATTGCCCGACAATCTTGATCCGTTAAAAAGTAATTTAAAAGATTCGATTGAACGCAAAACGCTAACCAAATTATTGGATACGGGCTTGAATCAACCCGCAGGTTTTACGCTACCCATTAAATGGAACTGGTCTGAACAATGTTGGCAAAGTGGTCCTTGGGATTTTCGCCGTGGTGAGATGTTTCTGATTCCTGGTAATTCTCCTATGGGTATGCGTTTACCCTTAGCCAGTTTACCTTGGGTCGCCCCTGATAAAATCGATACCCAAGAACCACAAAGCCTATTTACCGATTTACCAGAACTGGATGATTATTATGGCGAAGTAACCCGCCGTTATAGCCATATTGAAGAAAGAATCAACGAACACCCTGAAATTATTGAACAGGCAGTGGGAGATGATGTTGCGGTACAAGTGGAAGTGCCACATACCGCGCTGTGTGTTGAGGCGAGGGAAGGGCGGTTATATATCTTTATGCCACCGTTAACTTCGCTGGAACATTACCTTGAATTGGTCGCTACCATTGAAGCCACCGCTGAAAGTCTGACTATGCCTATTGTGATGGAAGGCTATGAACCGCCGCGTGATTATCGTGTGGAACGCTTAATGGTTACGCCCGATCCTGGTGTCATTGAAGTCAATATTCATCCGTCTAAAACATGGCAAGAGTTGGTCGATAAAACCACAGTTCTTTACGATCAGGCACGCCAAACCAGACTAGGTACTGAAAAATTTATGCAGGATGGTCGTCATACAGGAACAGGCGGCGGTAATCATATTACGATGGGGGCAGAAATGCCCACCGATAGCCCGTTATTACGTCGTCCTAATTTATTACGCAGTCTGATTACTTATTGGCAACATCACCCTGGTTTGTCGTATTTGTTTTCAGGGATGTTTATTGGCCCAACCAGTCAAGCACCGCGTGTTGACGAAGGGCGTGATGAAAAATTGTATGAATTAGAAATTGCTTTTCAACAAATCCCCGAAGGCGAAGTGCCTGAACCGTGGCTAGTGGATAGATTACTGCGTCATTTAATGACTGACATTACAGGCAATACTCATCGCTCTGAGTTCTGTATTGATAAACTGTATTCACCTGATAGTTCCACAGGACGCTTGGGTATTTTAGAATTACGTTCGTTTGAAATGCCGCCTCATGCGCGGATGTCATTAGTGCAGACGCTGTTATTGCGCTCATTGATTGCGTGGTTCTGGCGCGAACCTTATAAACATGATTTAGTACGCTGGGGAACGGAGTTGCATGATCGTTTTATGTTGCCGCACTATGTCCGCGAAGACATGAAGCAAGTCACTAAAGACTTACAACGCGCAGGCTTTAACTTTGAACTGGCATGGCTAGACCCGTTTTTTGAATTCCGTTTTCCACGTTATGGCAATACGCTTGTGGACGGTATTGATATGGAACTGCGTTTTGCCATTGAACCGTGGCACGTTCTCGGTGAAGAAATGAGCAGTACAGGCACGGCGCGTTATGTCGATTCTTCGGTGGAACGCGTACAAATATTGGTGACGGGCTTTACTGAAAGTCGTTATGTGATTACTTGTAATGGTAGACGGGTGCCGATGCGTAAAACAGGGCGCAATGGTGAGTTTGTGGCGGGGGTACGTTATCGTGCATGGCAACCACCTTCTGCATTACACCCAACCATTGCACCGCATACGCCGCTAGTGTTTGATGTGATTGATACTTGGAATGGACATTCGGTTGGTGGTTGTACTTATTTTGTCGCACACCCTGGTGGACGTAGTTATGATGATTTCCCTGTCAATGATTACGCGGCAGAAACGCGGCGCATGACCCGTTTTTGGGATTATGGGCATACCCCTGGCGTTATTATTCGTCCGCCACTGGCAAGCTCGCCGTCTATACCGTCTGATGAAGTGTTTCTGACAACATTTAGTATTGCGAATACAGCACCTAGAGCAATGGCACCACCAGAGGAAGAGTTAAGTGCTGAGTATCCATTTACCTTGGATTTACGCTATCGTAATCGGTAGCGTCACTGCTTACAGTTAAGAATTTACGGGTAACTTAGGAGTGCAAGTAAAGCTTGCACTTCCGATAAGCAATCGAATAACCAGATAACGACACATTAGATTTGGAGATTTATTAAATGAGCGATAAATTAAAACTGCTAACACCAGCCACATTGACGTTGGAAGGTAAAAATTATTCATTACCGACTTACATGGGAGTTGAGGGTGAGAAAGCCATTGATATTACTAAGCTACGCAGCCAGACTGGCTATATAACATTAGATGACGGTTATGGAAATACAGGCGCGTGTGAAAGTGCGATCACCTATATCGATGGTGAGCAAGGTATACTGCGTTATCGCGGTTATCCTATCGAGGAATTGGCTGAGCATTCGCAGTTTACCGAAGTCGCTTATCTGTTGTTGTACGGGGAATTACCAAACAGTGGTCAATTGCTGACTTTTTCAACCCGTCTTAATGAATCCTCCATTATTCATGAAGATGTACATCATTTTTTCAACGGCTTTCCGCGTGGTTCTCATCCGATGGGAATACTGGCGACGATGGTTGCTTCCTTATCGACTTTTTATCCTGTGCCAGATCAGTTAGACGAAGAGACGGAAATTCAAATTGTGGCTAATCTAGTGTCGCAAGTGCGGACAATTGCGGCATTTTCGTATAAAAAATCCATCGGTGAACCGCTGGTTTATCCGTCCATTAAATATCGCTATACCAGCAATTTCCTCAATATGATGTTCGCCTCGCCCGTGCGTGATTATCAACTGGATATTGATATTATTAATGCAATCGATATGCTGCTGATACTGCACGCCGATCATGAACAAAACTGTAGCACTTCGTCAGTGCGTACCGCTGGCTCTAGTATGGCGAATGTCTACGCGGTGATTACCGCTGGAATTGCCGCATTGTGGGGGCCGCGTCACGGCGGTGCAAATCAGGAAGTAATTAAAATGCTGGAACAAATCCACGCAGAAGGCGGTGATGGCACCGAATTTATTAATCAGGCAAAGGATAAAAACTCAGGTCGCCGCTTAATGGGCTTTGGTCATCGGGTTTATAAAAATTTTGATCCGCGTGCGATGGTATTAAAACAGCATTGCGATAAACTACTGAACAAACCAGGTGTTAATGATCCATTACTGGATATTGCCAAACGTTTAGAAGAAATTGCCTTGAAAGATGATTATTTCATCTCTCGTAACTTGTATCCAAACGTGGATTTTTACTCAGGTTTAATCTTACGCGCTGCGGGCATTCCTACTAATATGTTCACGGTGTTATTCGCAATTGGGCGTATGCCTGGTTGGTTGGCGCATTGGCGGGAAATGATTCACGGTGAATCAGTCACTATTTACCGTCCTCGTCAGATATACACGGGCGAAACCTTACGCCATTATCAAGATATTAATCAACGGTAGTGAGTGGAGTGCAAGCTTTGCCTGCGCATATAAGCAGAGCTTGCACTCCTGTTAGCCTAACTTACTAATAGAACACAGATAAGGAATGAGCCGTGCGTAACACCAACAGCCCTGCCAATGATATTGGTGTGCAATATTACGCGACCCAACTTGGTATCTACGATGAAATGTATCCCACTGAAAACAAGGCATTGCCTTATTGGGAGCGTTTTATGGACGCGCTTGATAGCATGGGTAGCGAGACACTCGAAGCGCGGCGTAAAGAAGCGCATCGGTTGTTGCGTGAAAATGGTGTTACCTATAATGTCTATGGCGATGCACAAAATCTAACCCGACCTTGGCGGCTTGACCCTATTCCTTTGTTGATTAGTAGCGAAGAATGGTTGACGATAGAAATAGGTCTTAAGCAACGTGCGGAGCTGCTTAATCTAATTCTTAAAGATATTTATGGCAAACAGAACTTATTAAAAAAGGGGCTGTTACCCGCTGATCTTATTTTTGCGCATGATGGTTTTTTACGACCCTGTATGGAGTTGTTAAAAAACCAACGGCATCAGCTAACACTTTACTCCGCGAATCTTGCGCGTGGTCCTAAAGGGCGAATGTGGGTACTGGATGATAGAACGCAAGCACCTTCTGGATCGGGGTATGCGTTAGAAAACCGCACTGTGATGACACGCGTGTTACCCGATATTTTTCGTGAAACACAGGTGCGGCGATTAGCTGGTTTTTTTAAGGCACTGCGTAGCGGACTGGTTGAGATTGCACACCACAATAAAGAAGATCCGCGCATAGTCATACTGACCCCAGGCCCACTCAATGAAACTTATTTTGAACACGCCTATTTAGCTGCTTATCTTGGTTTTACGCTGGTTCAGGGTGATGACTTAACTGTGCGTGATGGTCGTGTTTGGCTTAAATCTTTATCAGGTTTGCAAGCAGTTGATGTCATTTTACGCCGTGTTGATGACTCTTTTTGTGATCCACTGGAATTGCGTAGTAACTCACAGCTGGGTGTCGCAGGCTTACTTGATGCAGTGCGGCGTGGCAATGTTGCTATTGCTAATCCGCTCGGCAGCAGTGTTTTGGAAAATTCTGGGCTATTGGCATTTTTGCCACGCTTATCACGGTATTTTTTAAATGAGGAACTTAAACTACCCTCAGTTGCAACATGGTGGTGCGGACAAAAGCGCGAGCGTGATTTTGTACTGCAAAATCTGGATAACTTGGTTATTAAACCGATTAATCGTAATCAGGATAATCATGCAGTGTTTGGCGGTCTATTAAGCAGCAAAGATAAAGACCAACTGCGTAGCCAGATTTTGGCTAAACCGCATTTGTTTATTGGACAGGAACAAGTTAGTTTTTCCACATTACCCGCGTTCGTTGACCATCATATCGAAGCGCGTAATGCGGTATTACGCACCTTTACTGTTGCCAGTGGCGGTGATTATGTGGTGATGTCGGGTGGACTAACGCGCATTGCTCGGCAAAAAGATAATTTTATCGTTTCCAATCAGGCAGGCGGCATTAGTAAAGACACTTGGGTATTAGCGGCTGAACCCGATAAGCCTGTCAGTATTTGGACGCAACCTAAGCGTAATCAATTGATTGAGCCTGTCATTGAACCCTTGACCAGTCGTGCTGCTGATAATTTGTTTTGGGTGGGTCGTCATATTGAGCGAGTAAAAACTATTTCACGGTTATTGCGCTCAGTGTTACGAAAATTACGCGAAACACTGGAGTTTAAGGACTCGGTTGATAATGAATGCCTACAGGTATTATTGTGTGCCTTGACACAAGTGACAGGGACTTATCCTGGTTTTGTCAAATGCGATGCGCAACTGTTGAAATCACCACAGAATGAGTTGCTATCATTGGCAAAAGATGGTCAGCGTAAAGGCTCACTGACTGCTAATATTCAGGCTTTTGTACAATCCGCATTCAGTATTCGTGATTTTTGGTCACAAGATACATGGCGTAGCGTCGATACTATTCACCGTCGCTGGCAACAGCGAGTCCTTCATAATGAAATTACTGTCGAGCAGTTACAGGCTAATCTGGATGATTTAATCACGGGCATCGTCGCTTTCACAGGCTTAACCAGCGAGAGCATGACGCGTGAAGCCGCGTGGCTAATGTTGGACAGTGGACGCAGATTAGAACGTGCGCTAACACTGATTGCCTTGTTACGTTCAGCCTTGGCATCACGGCATGAGGATGCGTTACAAAGTCAGGTACTTGAAGCGGTGCTAGATTCAACGGATAGTTTAACGATTTATCAGCGTCGCTATCGTTCTTATATTCAGTTACCCTTGGTGCTTGAGCTGCTATTATTAGATGAATCCCATCCTCGCTCACTCGCATACCAACTGCATCAGCTATCCATCCATATCGGTGCGTTGCCACGAACAAAAGGTAATCGACACCTGAGTGAAGAAGAGCGGTTAATTTTAAAAGCTTATACTGCCCTACGTTTATGCAACGTGCTGGAATTAACCCAAGTCAATGAAAATGACGGTATCTATATTAATTTGGATCAGTTGCTCTCGAATACCACCGCTTTGTTATGGCGGCTTGCAGACGTTATTGCAGAAGCGTATTTTAGCCACTCGCAGACTTCACAGCTAATAATGCCCACTACTCATGAGGATGAACTGTGAAATATAGAATCACTCATACCACACTCTATCACTACAGTCAGTCGGTCGGACTATGTCAAAATGAAGCCAGATTACAGCCGCGTAATTTTTGGCAGCAGCAATGTCATCATAGTCATTTCAACATACATCCAACGCCAACAGATTTTAGTGAGTGGCTGGATTTTTTCGGCAATCATGTCACTTATTTCGCTATTCAGCGACCACACACCCAACTAACGGTCACAGCAATCAGTGAAGTAACTCTATTTCCCAGACAAAATAACCTAGATTTAGCAAATCGAATGCCGTGGGAGCAAGCACGCAGTCTATTACAAGAAACACCCATGCAAGGACACTCACAAAGTCAGTATGGACAGGGGCAGAATCAAAGTCAAAGTCAAAGCCAGCAACAAAATCAAGATCAGAGCGTTGAAATACTGGATGCGAGACAATACTTGCTTGATTCGCCGATGGTAACAGTGACAGCAGAACTAGCGGATTATGCACAGCGTTCATTTCTACCCAATCGTCCTTTAGTCGATGTTGTACACGATTTAATGCAGCGGATTTACAAAGACTTCACCTACGATCCAAGCTTTACCACCATTGCTACTCCTTTATCGGATGTTCTTAAGTTTCGGCGCGGTGTTTGTCAGGATTTTGCCCATTTAGCGATTGGTTGTTTGCGTGCCTATAACATCGCAGCACGCTATATCAGCGGCTATGTGGAAACCTTACCCGAAGTTGGGCAACAGCGATTGGTTGGTGCGGATGCCTCTCATGCTTGGTTTTCGGTTTATATTCCCAATACTGGCTGGCTAGATTTTGATCCCACCAACAATACTGTACCGTTAGACCAACATATCACACTGGCATGGGGGCGTGATTATGCCGATGTCACGCCGCTAAAAGGCATTGCCTTTGGTGGTGGTCAACATACCTTGTCGGTATCGGTGGATGTATTGCGGTTGGAATAATTTTTTAACTTGATGGAGATTATATGAGTACCATTCATTTTATCGGTGGTGAAAAAGGTGGGGTAGGCAAATCGGTGGTTGCGCGGCTATTGGCACAATATTTTATTGACCATGAAATGCCGTTTATCGGTTTTGATACCGATAGATCACACGGTTCATTATTGCGTTTTTATAACGACTACGCCTCACCGACTATTATCGACAATTACCAGAGTTTGGATGCCATTATTGAAACCGCTTCAGCACATCCGCAACAGCGTATTTTGGTTGATCTTGCCGCCCAAACTCATCACCCATTGGCGCAGTGGATAGAAGAATCAGGTGTGCTTGAATTAGCGAAAGAGCTAGACATTAAGATTTACTATTGGAATGTCATGGATTCGGGTAAAGATTGTGTCGATTTGTTGAATAAACTGCTAGATCAATTCCGTACCCGCGTTAATTATGTGCTGGTGCTGAATCAGCTTCGTGATGAACAGTTTACTATTTTGGAATCGTCGGGGGTTAAAGAACGAGCCTTAGCGTTTGATGCCAAGGTGATGACTCTAAAACGGCTACACGCGCCAGTTATGACCAAGATTGATGGTAATAGTTACAGTTTTTGGGCAGCAAAAAACAAAGATACCGAAAGCCTAACTGCTTTAGGTTTGCTGGAAAGACAGCGCGTTAAAATCTGGTTAAACCATGCGTATAAAGAAATTGAAACCGTTAAAATTTAAAGCCTACCTATTTGGATTATATCGACATGAAATTAAAGGTTAGTTGCCAACTTTGTTTTGAGATCGTTGAACCCAGCGTTTTAATTTTAATATTGCGTCCTTTCAGAGGTTATCAGCAATTGATTACCCGTGAGGTTTATAGCATTAAGCCCGCTCTGCCGATAATAGAAAGTACCGATAGCTTTGGTAATTCCTATCAGCGTCTAGTTGTACCTATGGGTGATGTATTAATTTATACTTCTGCTGAGGTCGTAGTTAGTGATTATGTTGATGTAGCGCAAGGAGCCTGTTTTGTTGAAATACAGCAGCTTCCACCTGAGGTATTGCCGTTTTTATTACCTAGCCGCTATTGTGAATCTGATCGCTTTGGTGATCTTGCCAGAGAAATAACAGATGACGTGTTACTGGGTTACGATCAAGTTAGAAAAATCAGTGATTGGGTTCGAGAGTCTATCGATTACACACCTGGCAGTAGTGACTACCCGCTATCAGCGACTGAAGTTCATCATCTAGGACATGGCGTATGCAGAGACCTTGCTCAAGTTGCGATAGCTCTTTGCCGTAGTATTAGCATACCCGCCAGATTAGTAGTAGGTTATTTGTATAATCTACAACCGATGGATTTACACGCGTGGTTTGAGGCTTATATTGGCAACCGATGGTACACGTTTGATCCTACACAACAAGAGCTGATGGGGGGTAGAGTCATTATTGCCTTTGGACGTGATGCGGCTGATGTCGCTATATTTCACCAATTTGGTTCAGGTTGTCAACTGAACAGCATGGACGTTCGCGTTGATTTGCTGGATAATTAACTGATTTTAACTTTAACAACGGCTTAACGTTCATGACTTATTGTATTGCAGCTTCCATAGACGAAGGACTTATTCTGGTTTCTGATTCAAGAACCAATGCGGGTATTGATAATGTCAGTACACATGGCAAAATGCACGCCTTTGATACAAACAGTGATCGTAAGATTGTTTTACTGTGTGCGGGTAATCTGGCAACGACTCAAGCTGTGTTAGAGCAATTGCATCGTGACAAAATCAAGAATGCCGCAATCAATTTTAATACCGTGGAAAGCCTGTTTGAGGCAGCGGAATACTTAGGTCATGTTAGTGTTGAAAAACAGAAGCATCATTCAAATCCCCAAGGACAATCCGCCTTTAACCCCTCCGCCAGCTTTATTTTAGCGGGTCAAATCGGTGATGATCCACATGGTGCTTGTATGGTTTATCCAGAAGGCAATAGCATCACCAGTTCAGCCAATACGCCTTTTTTACAAATTGGCGAAAGTAAATACGGCAAACCCATACTGGACAGATTCCTTAAATTGAATTCATCAATAGACGAAGCAGCGCGTTGTTGCCTCGTGTCTATGGACTCTACCATACGCAGTAATGCCAGCGTTGGCGCACCCGTAGAAATGCTGATTTATCGCAAAAATAGTTTTAGTTTGGAAGAATATTACTGCTTTGATGATGATGATGACTATATGTTGCAGCTAAGACGTAGCTGGGAAACCAAACTGCGTGAAGCAATGGCGGCGTTACCTATCTTAAATAAAGAATCGATTAGAGCGATGAGGGTTAATTTGTAGGAAAAAATGGTAGTGGGTTAAATCTGTTGTTTTTACTTTTGAGCATGACTGCCAGTCCTTTAAAGGACTGGCAGTCATTAATAAGCTATAACAGGTTTAACCCACTACCATTGTGCTTTAGGAGTACAAACCTAGATTTGTACTCCCACCATCGTTTCATTCCAGTTGATTCGAAAACCACGTCTCAGAAATTTTCAAATGTAAGGCATTAAACTCGGCTTGCAAATTATCAAGAATTTGATGCAGTTCTGTCGGTGTTATTTCGGCAATGTTGGTAGACAACATCTGTTGCTCCAAATTATTAAGCAGGGTAATCAGTGCTTCTGAATTGGGCAATTTAGTAATGCTGTAGCTAATTTCTTGTAAGCAATGATCGACAGAGCTTGGAAGGTCAGGGTTTTTCAATAAAAAATGTAATACCTCTTTACCCTTAATACGTTGACGAACTTGTTTGCGATACATCAACGACGCGCTTAGCGATTTCAATACATTAAGCCATAAAGTATTTTCGTATTCACGCATCACTGGGTTGGGATTTTCCGCCAGTAATACCGTACCAAAATCTATCATGCGCGTGGTCATGTCGGCGCGTTCAATATTGCGCCCCAAAGAAATAAAGCGATAACTGTCATTGCGGCTCATTGCCCCCGCTATAAAGCCCGTAAAACGCTGACAACCCCGCATGATTTTTTGTAAAAATATCACCCGTCCACGCCGATTAGATAAGCTGTCAAGGTTATTGGTGGCATACAAATACATTTTATTGACTTGCTCCCACGCTTCATCGGGCATGAGTTCGCGGCTAGTACGAATATTTTCGCGTGCATACGACAATGAAGACAGTAGCGAACTGGGATTTTTAGGATCAGCCAATAAAAAGCGGCTGATATTCTGCTCACTGGGGATTTTGAAGCGTTCATTAAACGCTGCATCCACATTACAAATCGTGAGTAAAGTATGCCAGCCAACTTCCGTGCCGTAAGGCAAATCGTAAATCAGATTCATGGTCACACTGATTAAACGCGCAGTGTTTTCGGTGCGTTCTAAATAACGCGCCAACCAATATAATCGTTCAGCAGATCGAGATAACATCTTATTGCTCCGTATTGATAATCCAAGTGTCTTTACTGCCGCCGCCTTGTGAGGAGTTGACAATTAACGAACCTTCGCGCAACGCTACCCGCGTCAAACCACCAGCAGTGACAAAACTGTGTTCACCTTGCAAAATAAACGGGCGTAAATCAATATGACGTGGCTCTAAATGGTCATTGCACAAAGTGGGACAGGTTGATAAAGCCAGCGTTGGTTGAGCAATATAATTACGCGGATTACTGCGAATTAGTTTGTGAAATTTTTTAATTTCTTTGGGAGTTGAGTGAGGGCCAACCAACATACCATAGCCACCTGATTCATTAGCGGGTTTTACCACTAACTCTGATAAATGTTCTAATACATAAGCCTGTTGCTCAGGATCACTGCATAAATAGGTAGGTACATTAGGTAATAGAGGTTCTTCGTTTAAATAATAACGGATCATTTCTGGCACGAATGCGTAAACCACTTTATCATCAGCAACGCCCGCACCAGGTGCATTTGCTAAGGCGACATTACCTGCTTTCCACGCCCGCATTAAGCCTTTTACTCCCAGCGCAGACTCTTTGTTAAAGACTTCGGGGTCTAAGAATAAATCATCAATGCGCCGATAAATTACATCGACTTTTTCTAGCCCTTTAATGGTGCGCATATAAACGCAATTATCTTCTTTGACTACTAAATCATTGCCTTCTACCAATTCCGCGCCCATGCGTTGAGCAAGAAACGCGTGTTCAAAATAAGCAGAATTATAAATTCCAGGGGTTAACACCGCGATTTGTGGATGCTCATTGCCATGAGGTGCTATCGATACTAGCATTTCAAATAATTGTGCTGGATAAGTATCAACAGGCATGACGTTGAGATTTTGCAATACTTCGGGAAACACTCGTTTAGTCACGATGCGGTTCTCAATCATATACGACACGCCAGACGGCACGCGTAAATTATCTTCCAATACATACATCACCCCCGCGCCATCCCTGACTAAATCGCTACCGCAAATATTTGCCCAACTGCCAAATTTTGGGTGCATTCCCACACATTCAGGGCGAAAATTGCTGGAGCTATGAATTAAATCAGCGGGCAATAAACCGTCTTTAATCATCGCTTGTTCGTTATAAACATCATCAATAAAGCAGTTCAAGGCTTTCAGGCGTTGTTTTAGCCCTGCTTCGATGCCTTTCCATTCTTGAAATTCGATAAGACGGGGAATAATATCGAACGGCCACGCACGGTCAATATTACCTTTCTCGCTGTACACGGTAAAAGTAATGCCCATTTCCAAAATTGCCGCCTCAGCCGCAGAACGCCGCGCTTTTAACGCGTCAACTCCCAAGGATTGTAACTGCTGCCCCAACGTTGAACATAGCGGGCGCACATTGCCTAGCGTGTTAATCATTTCATCGTAAGCTTTGTCAGCTTGATAGTCTGTCCAAAGTGAAGATGTCGCCATAGCGGTTACCTGTTTAATTATTCATTTAATGGTGCAGGCTTGATTCATTTTGGTGCAAAAAATAACACTTTTTTAATCGTAAGCCTGAATTGGTTCTTGTTAGAGTTCAAAGCAATAGCAGTGCCAAGAATAAGCAGATGCGACAGGCAGGTACAAAGGTAGCAGGTTAAAGCTCACTGCCCACAGTTAAGGATTTTTCCGTTCGCCCTGAGCTTGTCGAAGGGTGAATGGAAAAATCCGAAGTCCCAAGTTAAGCCATTCATGCTTCGACTGTTCGACAAGCTCACAGCTCAGCACGAACGGCTTAACTTAATAACGAATGCTATCAAGCAACGCCAAAAAAGCAGCATTAGGAACTGGGGGACTGCAAAAATAGCCCTGAAAAGCATCGCACTCTCTTAGGCGTAAGAAATCCAATTGTTGTTCGGTTTCAACACCTTCAGCAATGACGCTGATTTCTAAGCCCTTTGCTAACATGATGATGGTTTGCACGATGACAGAATCGCTCGAATCAGTAGTCACGGTGTCTATAAAAGATTTATCAATTTTTAACACATTCAAGGGAAAGCGTTTCAGATAACTCAACGATGAATAGCCCGTACCAAAATCATCAACAGCGATGCGTACACCCAATTCTTTTAGCGTTTGTAATTTTTTTAGGGTGTCATCAACATCATAAATTAGTACACCTTCAGTCAGCTCTATCTCCAATTGGTTGGCGTTAATCCCCGTTTCATTAATCGTATTAATGACTAACTCAACGAAATCTTGCTGAATAAATTGACGCGCACTGACATTGACGGCGAGATAATCAATCGGGTGAGTGAGTTGCAAATTATTCCATTCAGCGATTTGTAGACAGGCGGCTTTTATCACCCACGTTCCGACAAGAACAATTAATCCCGTTTTTTCAGCGATAGGAATAAAACTGGCGGGTGAAATTATGCCTTTTTTTGGATGATGCCAGCGCAACAGAGCTTCCGCGCTACTGATACGATTGGTCTTAATATCCACTTGTGGTTGATAATACAATTCTAATTGCGAATGCTCCAAGGCATGGCGTAATTCATTTTCCACCATTAAGCGAAAATTAGCGGTTGCATTCATCTCCATTGAGTAAAACTGATAGTTGTTACGCCCTAAACCTTTGGCGGAATACAGCGCGTTATCGGCATATTTAATTAAAAGGCTCGCGTTATCAGCGTCGGTATTAATAGCAATGCCAATACTGGTCGTTATGTGCAGGTGATGATTATCTAGGGTGATAGGCTGTGCCAAGCTGTAAAGCACTTTTTCAGCCACTTGCGCAGCATTGTCAGCGGTTTCGGTTTTATGATGACCTAAATCAAGTAATAAAATAACGAATTCATCACCGCCTAAACGAGCAACGCTATCTTCTATGCGAGTACACTCAAGCAAACGCCGCGCTACTTCTTTAAGTAACTCATCGCCGATGCTATGCCCTAGCGAATCATTAATGACTTTGAAATTATCCAAATCCAGCATCATCACCGCAAACGAATCATTTTTGTCTAAAGACTGCTCTATCGCTTCATTAATTTTTTCATGTAATAGCACCCGATTAGCCAAACCTGTTAGCGCGTCGTAATGCGCCATAAAATGAATGCGCGTTTCCGCTGTTTTTCGGTCGGTAATATCAGAAAACACCGCAATATAATGTTCTATTTCATGTCGGATATTACATTGTTCAAAAATACTCATCCATTGTGGATAAATCTCGCCATTTTTGCGTTTATTCCACAGTTCACCTTGCCAATAATGGGTGATTTTCAGGGTGTTCCATAGTTGCAGATAAAAAGCCGCATCTTGTTTGCCTGATTTTAATAGCGAGGTTTTTTGACCAACCGCTTCATCGGCAGAATAGCCCGTAATTTTAGTGAAGGCTTTATTGACTTTGAGTATGATTCTATCAGGCGAGGCGACCATAATGGCTTCATCGCCTTCTTCAAAAATGTTTGCCGCCAACAGTAATTCCGATTCCATCGCCTTTAAATAGCTGATGTTAGTCATTGTTAGCAGGATCAATCCTGATTTATAGCTCACATCGATTTTGACCCAAAAAGGCAGATTATTTTGTCGCTGTAGGCGTAATTCACAGCTAGTCGCCGTTTGGTTAACAAAGGCTTTTTGATAGAAATAAAAAATATCTTGATCGCTCTTTAGCACAAAATCGGTAAAACGTCGGTTCATCAGTTTTTTTCTGGTGATGTTCAGCATTACTGAGAAAGTGAGATTGGTTTTGACTATCATGCCCTTAGTATTCAGTGAACAGTAACCGACAGGGGCAAAATCATACAACTCCATGTAAATTTCAACGCTATCGTGCAGATTTTTTTCACTGTCAATCAATTGCGCATTTTGCAATTCTAATTCGATGCGGTGGGTATCGAGTTCCTGAATAATCGCTTGGATGCCCGTTAGCCCAGATGCGGACAAACCGCTCCTATTCAACAGTGCTTCGGCTTGCTTGCGTAATGCGAAGAATTTATCTCGTTTATCCATTTTTATTCATTGATTATCATGACTCATCGCTAACTATAGCTAAGTAGATGAACAAAAGTTTTCTGGTATTTGGAACAAGGTTAAGCCGTTCGTGGTGAGCCTGTCGAACCATGAACGGCTTAACCGTCCACCCTTCGACAAGCTCAGGGCGAACGGTTAAGCTTCTAGTTATGCCTGATA